>NZ_JBQKHC010000026.1:0-18193 GCF_052118485.1 Collinsella sp. LCP21S3_C7
TCGTCGGCAGCGTCAGATGTGTATAAGAGACAGCCTCTGAGAAGTTCGCGAAGCCCACTTCTCAGAGGAAGGCACCCGCCCGGAGGCGGCCCCAGCGCGAGACCGTCCCGGATGCTATTCGTTGTCGCCGGCAGTTAACTGCGTTGCGGAGAGTACGCCGTCGGCAGCGGTTGCGGCTGCGGCGTCGGGCCAGACCCAGTCGGTAAAGGCCGGGTGATCGAAGCCCTCGTCGCACGCAAACTCAAAGGCCTCGGTGCGGAAGGCCTCCCACTCATCAATCTGCTCGGCAAACTTATCGGCGTCAACCATGCGCAGCACGTCGGCGGCCAGGGCCCAGCGGTCCATGTTGTTCAGGCGCAGCATGTCAAACGGCGTGGTCGTGGAGCCCTTCTCCTCGTAGCCGTGGACGCGGAAGGCATCGTGGCCGGGGCGGTTCCAGATCAGGCGGCGAATCGTGCCGGCATAAGCGTGGAATGCGAAGAGCACGGGCTTCTCGCCGCGGCCAAACAGCTCAGCCCAGCGCTCATCGCTGATGGCTTGGTCGTTCTCGCAGACGTTCTGGATCTTGAGCAGATCGACCACGTTGACAAACCAGACCTTGATGCCCAGCCCGCGCAGCATATCGGTTGCGGCCAGTGCCTCGAGCGTCGGCACGTCACCGCAAGTAGCGACCACGACGTCGGCCTCGGCGAGCGAGTCGGCAGTCGATGCCCACTCCCAGGTCGCTACGCCCTCGGCGAGCTCAGACTTGGCCTCGTCGACCGTCTGGAAGGTGGGGGCGGGCTGCTTGCCACAGAAGATGGCATTGACGCAGTCGGTGGACTGGTAGACGCGCTCGGCCACAGCAAGGGCCATATTGGCATCGGCCGGATAATAAGCATTCACGACATGCGTGTCGTTGGCCTTGTTGAGCAGCAGGTCGATAAAGCCGGGGTCCTGGTGCGAAAAGCCGTTGTGGTCCTGGCGCCAGACATGGCTCGACAGCAAAATGTTGAGGCCGCTGATAGGAGCGCGCCACGGAATCTCGCGCTTGGTTGCTTCGAGCCATTTGCAGTGCTGGTTGACCATGGAATCGACCACGTGGACAAAGCTCTCGTAGGAGCTCCACACACCGGAGCGGCCGGTGAGCACGTAGGCCTCGAGGAAGCCCTCGCACTGGTGCTCGGACAGCTGCTCGACAACCTTACCGGAACCGGCCAGCAGCTCGTCGTTGGCATCGTCCTCGTAGAAACCGGCATCCCACTGCTTCTTGGTCACCTTATAGGCAGCCTGCAGGCGGTTGGACGCGGTCTCGTCGGGACCGAAGATGCGGAAATCATCCATGTTCTTGGCCAGAACATCGGCAGTGTACTCACCAAAGACGCGGGCGGCCTCGGTGGAGCCCCAGCCGTGGCCCTTACTTGCGATGGGGATCTCGTGAGCGTGGATATCGGGAAGCTCGAGCTCGCGGCGTACCTTGCCGCCGTTCGCGTTGGGATTGGCGCCGATACGCAGCTCGCCGGTCGGCATAAAGGCCGTCACCTCGGGGCGCACCTGGCCCTCGGGCGTAAAGAGCTCCTCGGGCTTGTAGGAGCGCAGCCACTCGCGCAGCACGCGGAAGTGCTCGTGGGTGTCCTTGGCACTCGCCAGCGGCACCTGATGGGCGCGCCAGGAGTCCTCGGTCTTCTTGCCATCAATCTGCTTGGGGCAGGTCCAACCCTTGGGCGTATGGAACACGATCATGGGATAGGCCGGACGGACCACGGTCTCGCCCGCAGTGGCCTGAGCCATAGCGGTGGCCTTGATGTCGCAGATCTCATCGAAGACCTGCTCGAACAGGGCGGCGAAACGCGCATGAATGCTCGCATGGCTCTCGTCGTCAAAGCCGGCGACAAAGAAATGCGGCTTATAGCCCATGCCCTCAAAGAACTTGGTGAGCTCCTCGTCGGACACGCGGGCAAGAATGGTGGGGTTGGCGATCTTGTAGCCGTTGAGGTGCAGGATCGGCAGGACGATACCATCGGTTGCCGGGTTCACGAGCTTATTAGACTGCCAAGAGGTCGCAAGCGGACCGGTCTCGGACTCGCCGTCGCCCACCACAGCCACGGCCAGCAGGCTCGGGTTATCCATGACGGCACCGTAGGCGTGGCTGAGCGTGTAGCCGAGCTCGCCGCCCTCGTGGATGGAGCCAGGCGTCTCGGGCGCAAAATGGCTCGGAATACCGCCGGGGTAGGAAAACTGGCGGAAGAACTTCTGCAGGCCGGCCTCGTCATTGGTGATGTCGGGGCGAATCTCGCGGTAGGTACCATCGAGCAACGACTGGGCGGTGCCAGCGGGGCCACCGTGACCCGGGCCCATCAAGAAGATCGCGTTCTGGTTGTGATCGGCGATGAGGCGGTTGACATGACCGAACAGGAAGTTGATGCCGGGCGTGGTGCCCCAGTGACCGACCAAGCGGTGCTTAACGTCCGGGCGACCAAAGTCGCGCACCTCGCCGGTTTTCTCATCGACAAAGTCGGGGCGCATGAGCGGGTTAGAGCGAAGGTAGATCTGACCGACGGACAGATAATTCGATGCACGCCAATACAGGTCGACGCCCTCGAGCTCGGAAGCCGGCACCTCGTGGCCCAGCTTTTGCCACGGCGTCCCCAGTGTTTTAGCCATTGTTTATGTCCCTCCGCTGTGCGGTCGCCCTCCAATACGGCAACCATTCGTTGGGACTAGTATATTTGCTAAAACGTTTTATCATGGTGAAAAAACGTTTTATCACCCTTATCAATCACATCGATCAACAAAACGCGACATTCACCTGCGGCATTGTCTGCCACAGGTGCTCCACATTCGGTCTCTGCAAATTGATAAACGTGTTTAGTTATGTTTAGTAAGCTCGAGCACGCTGCCCTTAACGATAAGCGCCGGCTCCAGGACGACCTCTTCGGCACGCCTACCGCCCCTACCGGCAAGACGCTTGGACATGCAGCCAAAAGCATGTTCCGCGAGGACACCAGGATCCTGCTCAATGGCGGTCAGCGCCGGCTCAAAGAGAACGTCGGCCGCCGAGTTGTCATAGCTCACCACCGAAATATCGCCCGGGATGCTCTTCCCCATCTCGTGCAAACGCTTGAGCAAACCGAGGGCAATGTTGTCCGAGCTTGCGAACACGGCAGTGGCGTCGGTTGCGAGCACCGCCTCCGAGGCCTCGTAGGCGCTCGGAATGTAGTACTCGCTCTCAAACTCCAAACGCGCGTCGATAGGCAGGCCAACCTCGCGCAGCGCGCGCTCATAGCCGGCAAGTCGCTTGCGACCCGTATTGGAACGACGCGCATTAACCAAGCAGGCAATGCGACGGTGGCCCTGCTCGATCAGATAGCGGGTAGCCATATAGCCACCCATCTCGTGGTCGAACATCACCTTGTCGCACTCGAGCCCCTCAATGGCGCGGTCGACCATCACGGCAGGGATGGGTAGATGGCTGACCTCTTCGCGCAGGGCACGGTCGTCCGAGAACTCGTCGCCTACCACCAGGAAGACACCATCGACGCCGCGCGTCACCAGCTGGCGCAGCAGTTCCAGGTCGTCGTCGGCGCTTCCGCCCGAGCTGGTAATAAAGAGCGCATAGCCGTCCTCGCGGCAGCGCTTTTCCAAGCTACCGGCAAGTGAGGCAAAAAATCGGCTCTCGATGTTGGGGACGATAAGGCCCAGGGTGCGTGACTCGCGCATGACCAGGCTGCGCGCAATCTGGTTGGGAACATAGTGGTTGCGCGCCGCGACCTCCTTGATGAGCTTGCGGTTTTCTTCCGAGATGCGACAAGGCCGATTGTTGAGAACAAGCGAGACCGACGAGGGGGAAAGCCCCACCTCCTGGGCGATCTGCTTGAGGGTGACTTTGTTGGCCATCTCGCTCCTTCCGGGTTTACGCGCAATCTCTTGAAAGTATAGCGACTGCCCCTCTACCTCGGTGATAAACACTTTACCAATCCGGTAGACGGCTGTTTTATCGCCGCCAGCGCACCAAATACGTCCAGGTGGGGTATATTGCAATCGATTGATGACAACGACCACCAAAAGGCGGATATTCGGATGCACGAGAACGACTTTTTTAACGAGGACCTGCTGTGCGCGCTCGCTGGCGTTGCCGGCGAGGACAACGTGTTGATGAGCGAGCCCATGCGCGAGCACACCACGTTTAAGATTGGCGGCCCGGCCGACGTCTTTGTCACGCCCGACACCGAGCAGGGCCTCGTCGCCACGCTCGATACCTGCTATCGCTGCGATCTGCCACTCACCATCGTGGGCAACGGCTCCGACCTACTCGTCGGCGACAAGGGCATACGCGGCGTCGTCGTAGCGCTAGGCGAGGGCCTCTCCGACATTACCGTCGACGGCACGCACGTTACGGCAGCAGCCGGTGCGCTGCTTTCGGATGTTGCGGCCGCGGCAGCCGAGGCCGGTCTCACCGGCATGGAGCCCATCTCGGGCATCCCCGGATCGGTCGGCGGCGCCTGCTACATGAACGCCGGCGCCTACGGTGCCTGCATGGCCGATGTGCTGGAGTCTGTACGCGTCTACAAGCCCGCCCGCATGCTCGACGACGGCACCCGCGGTAGCGGCAGCATCATCGAGTTCGATGTCGACGAGCTCAATCTGGGCTATCGCAAGAGCCGCATCGCCGACGACGGCTTCATCGTGCTTTCGGCCACCTTCAATCTCGCCCCGGGTAACGCCGCGATGATCAAGGCCGACATGGACGACTACCGCCAACGCCGCGAGGACAAGCAGCCGCTCGACATGCCGAGTGCCGGCTCCACTTTCAAGCGCCCCGAGGGCCACTTTGCCGGTAAACTCATCATGGATGCCGGCCTGCGCGGCCATGCCGTCGGCGGCGCCCAGGTGAGCGAAAAACACTGCGGCTTCATCGTCAACGCCGACCACGCCACCGCCGCCGACGTCGACGAACTCATCCGCCACATCCAAGCAACCGTCAAAGACCAATTCGGCGTAGACCTAGAACCCGAAGTCCACCGAGTAGGCGAATTTTTATAAAAGGAAGGCCCCGAAAGGGGCCTTCACTTTCTTTAATTCAGACAACCAGTCCGGTGTGTCGCGCCTTGAACCCGGAAGGTCCGGGACTGCGGGCGGGGCATAAGGTTGATCGCGAGTTCCGCACGAGCCGGAGAGCACTTAATGTGCTCTCCGCGCGAGCAGGACTGCCCGAGCAGGCAACCTTATGCCTCGCCCGCAGTCCCGGACCAAGCCGCAGCTACGACAGCGCGATACCGCCGAGCCAGCCCCAGCGCACGCCAGAGCCAGTGCCGTAGAACCCAATGAACGAGTCAAGCGACCTCGACGTGATGGCGCCCTCGTTACTCATAACGATGCCGCCGCCAACATAGATGCCCACGTGTCCGTACAGCAGACCCGGCATACCGGTGCCACTGTGCGACGAGTCGGCCACGATCATGCCCACCTGCAGCGCCGAACGATCGGAGCTGTAGCACCAGGCGTTAAACATGTCGCACGCGTTGCCGCCAAAGTAGCCCACGCCGGCGTTGCGGAAGACGTTGGTGACCCAGGCGGCGCACCAGTTTAGGCCAGGCGAAGGCGTGGAGTAGCATGCGTTGACGACAGCCTGCTGCTTGCCCGAGCCGGCATTCTGTTGCGGATTTCCGGGCGCATACGATCCGCCACCCGAGTTTGAACCACCCGAGTAGGAATTGTTCTTGTTTGCGGCAGCCGCAGCAGCGGCAGCCTTCTTGGCAGCCTCCTCAGCCTGGGCGGCAGCGAGAATCTCGGAATCGCGCTGAGCCATGAGCTCCTTGACGTCGTCGGAGAGGCCGTTCAGAACCGTCTGGACCTCTTGCTGCTTGGCCTGCATGTCCTGCATCTGGGCAGTCTGCTGGTCCTTGAGCTTCTCCAAGTCGGCTTTTTGCGACTCGAGCTCGGACTTCTGTGTATCGAGCTCTTTCTGGATGGTCTGGATATCCTCGATGGCGTCGCGGTCGCTCTTGTTGATCTTCTCAACATAGTGCGCATTGGCGACGAGCTCCTCAAACGAGCCCGAGGCGAGCAGCAGCGACAGGATGTTGGTGCCGCCCGACTTATAGCTGGCGGAAACGCGATCGGAAAGATCGCCGCGCTTCTTTTTGAGCTCGGCCTTCTTTTCGTCAATCTGCGCCTGCGTGCTGTCAATCTGGCCCTGTACGCTCTCGATATCGTTGAGGGTCTGGGCGTTCTTGTTGGCCAGCGCCGCGTATTCATTTGCGATGCTGTCGAGCTGGGCCTGGACCTCGTCAAGCTGAGCCTGGGCCGCATTGAGCTTGTCGGTGGTTTCCTTGGTGGCCTCCGCAGCATGGGCGCGAGCGGGCAGACCAAAAAGAACGGCTGCAGAAGCGGCGCCGAACAAGGCCTTGAGGGCAGTGCGACGCGAAAGCTCCTGGGAAAGGATGGAATCGCTGTTTGGTGACATATCTACTCCGTTACATGTTCATTTATATGTCGCTCAACTCATACATATTAGCGTACATCCGACACGTCCCAACGATTTCCACGAACGGCAGCAAACCCCATGGTCGGCGGCTCGTATGCAAACGTCAAAGTCAAGGTTATGCCCACGCCAAACATTTCCATGAGTACGTTAGCATGTTCGTCTGCTTTTCCTGCCCTGCACGTTTTGGGTGCCCCTGCCTGCGCTATACTCCCTCAGGAAGTGTTCCTGATTCGATAGGAGACTACATGTCCAAAGCACTCGACCCCAAAGACACCTGCGTCCTCGTAACCGGTGGCGCCGGCTTTATCGGCTCGCACACCGTCGTTCAGCTGCTCGAGGGTGGCTACCAGGTCGTCATCGTCGACGACCTCTCCAACTCCAGCGCCGTCGCCGTCGACCGTGTCAAGACCATCGTGGGCGACAAGGCCGCCAAGAACCTCACCTTCTACGAGGCCAACGTGCTCGACCGCGATGCCATGAACAAGATCTTCGATACCCATCAGATCGACCGCGTCATCCACTTCGCCGGCTTTAAGGCCGTCGGCGAGTCGGTGAGCAAGCCCGTCGAGTACTACCACAACAACATCGAGAACACCCTGGTGCTCGTAGACGTTATGCGCAACCATGGCTGCAAGTCCATCATCTTCTCGAGCTCCTCGACCGTCTACGGCGATCCGGATAACCCGCCCGTCACCGAGGAAGACCCCAAGAAGCCTGCGACCAACCCCTATGGCTGGACCAAGTGGATGATTGAGCAGATCCTTATGGACGTTCACACCGCCGATCCCGAGTGGGACGTTGTGCTGCTCCGCTACTTCAACCCCATCGGCGCACATCCGTCGGGCCTGATCGGCGAGGACCCCAAGGGCATCCCCAACAACCTGGTGCCTTATGTCGCGCAGGTTGCCGTGGGCAAGCTCGAGGCCGTTCAGGTCTTTGGCAACGACTACCCCACCCCCGACGGCACGGGCGTGCGCGACTATATCCACGTGTGCGACCTGGCCTCGGGCCATGTGGCCGCCCTCAACTGGATGAACGGCAAGACCGGCGTTGAGATCTTCAACCTGGGCACCGGCACCGGCACCTCGGTGCTCGAGGTCGTCGCCGCCTTCTCCAAGGCCTGCGGCAAGGAGCTGCCCTATGTGATTCGCGAGCGCCGCGCCGGCGATATCGCCGCCAACTGGTGTGATGCCTCCAAGGCCGAGCGCATGATGGGCTGGAAGGCCCAGTACGACATCGCGGACATGTGCCGCGATAGCTGGAACTGGCAGAGCCACAACCCCAACGGCTTCGCCGACGCCGAGTAGCAAAAACCTACATACCGTTCTTGCCCCGATCTCACGATGTGAGACCGGGGCTTTTTCATGGCATGTAACCATTCGCCGAAAATCGACCAACTTTTTTATCTTGCCTATACATGTTTAAACAACATGTATACAATAGGTGTATCGAATCAGAACATCGGAGGCGGACTGCACACCCATCGGCAGGCCGACCCCACAACGAGAAGGATAGAAGACGGCCTTGCCAGTTGCGAACTCGTTGGTGGCGTCGTCGCCGGTCTTGGAGGCAAGCTGCGAAGAATCGCAGGTGGAGTCGGTGATGTACAGGTCGAAGATCTGCTTAAAGTTGTCGAGATACTCGCCCTTAATCTCGTCATCCTCCTGGTTGTGCTCCTTCTCGAACTCGTAGTAGAGCGGGAGGTTGGCGAGGTGGGTGGTGTAGCGCCAGCTGGAGGAGTCATCCATGCCGGCGGAAGTGAAGGCACCGTCAACGCCAAGCTCGTCCTTGCGGGCCTGAATGTCATCGGCGCAAGCCTTCAGCTTGTCGAAGGAGTTGATGTCCTCGGCCTTGTAGCCAGCCTTCTCGAGGAGCTCCTTGTTGTAAATGATGCCGTAGCTCTCCTGGACCCAGTCGATACCTAGATCCTTGCCGTCGGACTGCAGAGCCAGGGAGTCGTCGACGAGCTCACCGCGGACCTTGGTATCGGACAGGTCGGCGCAGTAGTCCTTTCAGTTCTTAAGACCGGTGGGCCCGTTGACCTGGAACAGGGTCGGAGCGGAGCTCTTGGACATCTCGGACTTGAGCTTCTCCTCGTAGGTGTTGGAGGCGGCGGTCACGATCTTGACCTCGACGCCCTTCTCCTCCTTGTACGCCTTGGCGATCTCCTTCCACTCCTTGTCGACCTCGGGCTTGAATTGGAGGAAGTAGACCTCGGCAGCGTCACCAGAAGCAGAGGAGCCGGAGCCGGCGGAGCCACCGCAGCCCACGAGACCCAGGCCAAAGACCGTGGCGGCGCCCTTTGCCGCCGCCTTCGGAGATTGGTTCGGGGACTTTGCCCCTTTTTCTGATTTGTGCAATACGCTGTTTGCCTAGTTGTCTGAACAAGTATTAATAGAGCGGTAGAAAAACTTCGGTGAACGGTTCTCGATACATTCGTACTTGACAAATATTGTCTAAACAATTAAAGCGCCCCGTGCGGCCGATATCCCATCGACAGCACGGGGCGCTTCATATCGAAACGCAAGCTTATGCGTCTGTTACCTATCGCTTGGAATTGACGCGGTAATGGAAGATCTCGGGGTGTGTGCGAGCATGCGTCACCTCGAACAAGATGCCATCCGATGTGTACGACTGACTCTCCATGACGGCAACGCAGTTGTATTTGCCGAGGTCAAGATAGCTGCAGTCTTCATCGTTGGCGAGCTCGACACTCACCGTACGGCGACTCGCCATCACTTTGATGCCGCGCTTGTGCTCCAGATAGTCGTAGATAGATTCTGCCGCGATCTCGGGAGTCAGACCCTTGGCGATCGACTCCAAAAAGTAGCCATGGTCCACTTGGCGCGCGCTGCCGTTGAGGCTTCGGACACGCACTACGCGAATCAGCTCCTCGCCCACCTTAAAGCCCAGGCGACGAGAGAGCTGCTCGGTGCAGACCAGATGTTCAAAGGACTTAACGTCCGTCGATGCAACGGCATTGCTGCGCTTTGCAAATTCGCCAAACGACTCGACTTCCTCGAGTGCGCCCAGCATGTCGGTTTCGCCCTTGAGCCAAATAACGCGCACGCCCTTGCCGTGTATGGGCTGCACAAACATCTCGTCGGCCAGCATGCTCAAGGCGCGGCGGACGGTATTGCGCGTGCAGTCGAACTCTGCGGTCAGCTCGGCTTCGGTTGGCAGCATCTCCTGGAACGCATAGGTCCCGTTAATGATGCGCGAACGGATCTCGCGGTAGATTCCTTCGTAAATCGCTTTTGGCATGGCTTCACCTCTAATGAATATGTATGGCTAGGCACGATAGCATTTCTTGGGGTTGTTTAAACCGTCTATCGGCAAAGCACGGATTATTTACCGTCGACGGTTCCCCCGGCACCCAAATCGGACCGAATCAAAACCGTCAATGCGGCAAGCAGCCAGTCCTCTACAATGAGTTCATTGTTTAAACGTTCTTGCTCGCACAGCATGTTGCATCCGGAAGGCATATTATGCTGCAGAAAATCCAACGCTTTGGCGGGGCAATGTTCGCGCCCGCCATGCTGTTTTCCATATCGGGCCTTATGGTCGGCGTCTCCGCCCTCGCAACGTCTGCGGACATCGTCGGCGACCTCGCCGTATACGGAACCCCTTGGTATATTTTTTGGGCTATCATCCAGCGCGGCTCGTGGACGGTCTTTAAACGCCTCCCACTGCTTTTTGCCGTAGCGCTGCCCATCGGCCTTGCCCAAAAGCAACCGGCGCGCTGCTGCTTCGAGGCACTCGTGGCCTATTTTGCCTATTGCTTCTTTTTGAGCGAGATCATTAAGCTGAGCGGCGATAACCTTGGACTTAAGTACCCGTCGTCTTTGACCTCCGCCAGCGGCATCACCATCATCGACGGCATCAAGACGCTCGACACCGGCATTAAAATTCTTATGTCCACACCGCTCGCCAACCGCATCGCCCAAGATGAAGAGCTTGGGCCTCTGCTCTGCCTCAACGAGCTCGAACTCGATGTCACGGAAATCTCGCCTCGCGAGTGCACCAAACGGGCCGGAATCAAGGCCGTGCTTGACGCCCTGGGGCCAGATCACGGCACTGTGTACGGCATCGGCGACGCAAGCAACGACATCGCCCTCATGGAGGCGGTCGATGTTGGCGTCGCCATGGGCAACGCGCCGGACTTCCTCAAGGAAAAGGCCGACTACGTCACCGACAGTTTCGACCACGACGGCGTCGTCACCGCGCTCGAGCACTTTGGACTTATCTAGCCGCGCCTCTTGCCGCATTTGCGACAACATGGCTCAATCGTCTTCAACCGCCGCGCTCAATGCCCTAATGTGGCAATATGTTGTCTGCATAACGCAACGATGCAACCTAAGAAAGAATGCGAGAACCCGTGTCCAGTCCGTTTACCAGCTTTTTAGCCCAGCATTTTGACCAGATTAACGACTATCTGGCCACGTTCTTTGACGGACAGGCGACCTCTGCCGATATCGAGCGCTACCTGTATGGCCCGCTCTCGGCATTTACGGCCAATGCCGGCAAGCGCCACCGCCCGCTCATCTGCATGCTCGCCGCCACCGCGGTAGGCGGCAGCTTTGAGAGCGCCCGAAGCGCGGCGGCGGCCATCGAGCACTTTCAGTCGGGAGCGCTTATCCATGACGACATCGCCGACAACGGCCAGCTGCGCCGCGGCAAGCCCTGTATGCACCTTACCGAGGGTACGGGACTTGCCATCAACTGCGGCGACCTAGCGCTCACCATGGTTACCAAGACGGTTCTCGACGACCCCACGCTCGAGGCAGACGTGAAGCTCCGCGTGCTCCACGAGCTCACCGAGATGATCGTTCGCACCATCGAGGGTCAGGCGCTCGACCTGGGCTGGGTCCGCGATGGGCGCTTTGACATCTCGGTCGACGATTATCTGGACATGGCGACGCACAAGACCGCGTACTACAGCGGAGCCACGCCACTTGCCGCCGGAGCCATTATCGGTGGCGGCAGCGAAGACCAGATTGAGGCGCTGCGTGCCTTTGGCCTGCACACGGGCCTTGCCTTTCAGATCCAAGATGATCTGCTCAACCTTATTGGCACCAAGGAGGCCGCCAACAAGGACTTCCGCACCGACATCACAGAGGGCAAGCGCACGCTCGTCGCCGTGCATGCCCTGTCAGACGAGCGTTATCACGACGAAGTCGAGGCAATCCTTTCCTCGGGCACCGAGGACCCCGTGCAACTCGCACGCGCCGTGGAGATCTTCCAGCAGACCGGCTCTGTCGATTTCGCCCACACTTACGCACTCAACCTGACTGCCAAGGCCAAGGCCGCTATCGAAGGTGTCGAGCTCGACCCGCATGCACGCGAGCTGTTCGACTCCATGGCAGATTTCTTTGTGGAGCGCCTTAACTAGCGGGGGTTATAAAACCTGTCAGCAGCGCATTTGGGTACAACTTGCTACACTGTTGAGTGCATGTTTATGCAACCCTTTGCGTTGTCTATCCGACACACGCTCAAATAGTACGAATGGTACGCCGAAAGGGGTTCGTTCATGGAACCTATCACAACGGGCATGCAGGGAGCAGCCGTCGAGGACGTCCAGTCCCGCCTTCTGCAGCTCGGCTATACAATCGATGACGCCGAGGTCGCCGACAAGCGCTTTGGCACCACCACCGAGCAGGCTGTTGGCACCTTTAGGCTCGACAGCGGCCTTGCCGCTGGCTACGCCGTCGATATCCCCTGTTGGAGCGCCCTGGTAGACGCCTCGTATAAGCTGGGCGACCGCACGCTTTATCTGCGCATGCCCAATTTCCATGGTGCCGACGTTCGGGCCCTGCAGAGGGCACTCAACGTTTTGGGTTTTGCCTGCGGTGAGGACGACGGCTACTTTGGCCCGCACACCGAGGCGGCCTTGCAGCAGTTCCAAGAAAATGTCGGCCTGTTTGCCGACGGCATGGCATTCCAGGATACCTACGCCTATATCAACCGTCTGCATCACGTGTGGGAGGGCAAACCCTCGGTTACCGAGGCCGAGTCGCGCATCGGCTTTGCCCGCGCCGCCAACGTGCTCGAGCGCTTCCAGATTGCCGTTATCGGTGAGGACCCCATCGCACGCAGCGTTGCATCGCGCATGTGGAACATCGCCACGGCGACGACCGACAACAGCGGCATGATGCTTTGCGATTCCGAGGTTCCGACCGACGTGGACCTGGTACTCGAAATCGCAAGCGATGAGCTGCCCGCAGATGCAGCGCCGCGCGCCACGATCGCCCTTGCCGAATGTCACAACCTGGCGCAGCGCATCCGCACTGCCAATATCGCCGCGCAACAAAAGCCTGCACGTATCCGCATTGAGCTCACGGGCATGACGCGCTACAACGGAACCTTCACCGCAAGCGATGCCCAGACACTCGCCGTACGCCTGCTCGATGGCGTTTGCGATGCCCTCGCAGATTAGGTAAACTAGACGAGCTGCTTTTGGGCAGCACCACACATTGGGACGTAGTTCAACGGTAGAACTCCGGTTTTTGGTGCCGGCTGTTGGGGGTTCGAATCCCTCCGTCCCAGCCAAGGTAACTGAGCGCCCCGGGCTTTCATCAGCCCGGGGCGCTTTCTTGTGGGCATGCGGAGGGATTCGAACCCGCAAGGGTGCGGAGCTGAGGAAACGCGAAGCGTTTTCCAGCGCAGCACGCAAGGAGCGGAGCGACGCAGCGGGGCGCGGCCGCCGGAAGGCGGACGCGGAATCCCTCCGTCCCATATCAACAACGGGCTCTCCGTATCTCAACCGGCACTTGGGGACGTTCCCAAAGTGCCGGCACTAAAGGAACGTACCCAAGTGCCGGCTCATCCACCCTCAAAAGACAGGCGCCCCAAGCCCGAAAGGAACAAGAGCGCCTTACATCAAGAAATATCAGCCCCGTTCCGAAAAGCGAGCCGCCATCTACAAAATGGCGCGTGGCCCCGGCGGGCCGGGCATTAAGTTTGTCGCGAGTTCCGCACGCAAAGAAGGCCACTTAATGTGGACTTCGTCTTGCGCAGGACTGTAGAGCAGCAAACTTAATGCCCGGCCCGCCGGGGCCACGCGCCCCTAATTGTTCAGCATGCGGTCGAAGCTTCCCGAGTCGCCATCCCGATAGTCGGCGGTCATCAGAATCTCCTGCGGAATGCGACCGCCCTCGCGCAGCACATTGCGGAACTGCACGCGCGTGACCATAGGCAGATCCTTGATCGTCGCCGCCAAATTCTGCGGCACACCCTGATTGGCAGCCGCAGGCTCGCACTCGCCGCCAGCTTTCACGCGACGCTTGTGCTCGGCGAGCATGGCACGATACATGCCGGCATGCAAGCGAATCTCAACCACATTGGCATTGCGGGCCTGCTCGACGATGCGCGCACCCTCTCGGTCGATATCGCCCACGTAGTAGACATAGTTAAAGCGATAGCCGATCTCGGCCAGATAATCATCCAGTGCGTGCGAGACGCTCGCCTTGCAGCCACCGCCAAAGATCACGCCACCCACCTTGGTGCCAAAAAGCTTAGCGTGCTTGCGGCCGCGCAAGAGCTTGACGATCTCGTCATAGGTGTCCAGGTTCTCGACCATAATGAACGGCTTGTCGGCGCCCAGCGTAAAGAAGCCCGTAAAGTGCACGGGGCGGTTGGGGGCGACCTTAATCGCCTGCATGCTGATGCCCTTTTCGGCCATACGCCTCATCAGGCGCTCGCCGTGTTTACCGTCAAAGGCCTTCTCATCGTTAAAAATCTGGTAGGCGCGCTGGCGACGCGAAGCGACCGGCGTGTCGGCACCGCGATTCTGCTCAATCCAAGCCTGGATGATCGCAATCTCCTCGGCAATCTTGCGGTTGGACATCTCGTTGTGCTGAGTGCGCTGCGAAACCTTTTTGCCGTCCTTGCCCTCAACCTTAACGATTTGAGTCTGTTGCTCCTTAATCTTGGAGAGTGCAGCAGGTGTGGGAACGACCTTGAGCAGCTGCCTGCCCAGGACACGGGCCAGAGCAAACGCCGAAACCTCGCCATGAGCGGGCGGCTCAGGCTGCTGGGAGGCCGCATCGTTTGCAGTCGGTTTGGGCTGCGTCTGGGATTTGCACTTGGAATCTGTCCGAGTATTGCGCTCTTGCTTTGGCGCGGACGAGCCCTTTTGCGAACGCTCAGGCTTGTCCCCCTTTACTGGCTGGCGCTTGGACTGCTCCGCCGGGATCTCAGTCTTCGCATCCTTGTTTTGCCCCGCTGCCTGCTCGGCCACGGATTCGGCATTTGAGCCACGGCCGCCACGGTGACGACGACGGCGAGGCTTGCTCGAAGCGCTCTCCCCCGCTTTCTCCCCCGCTTTCTCGCCCGCAGACTGCTGGCCTCGGGGCTCGACATCGCCCGTAGGCCGCGGCTCAACAGGCTTCTGCTCACGGACCATCGGCTCGGCAGCCTTCTCAGCCTTCTCCGCTGGTGCAGCGGGAGCCTGGTCGGTCTTTTCTTGACGCCTTGCGGGATACGCACGACCCATAAAGCCGCGTCCGGGACGGCATGAACCCGGAGCCTTCTTGACGGGCTCCTCGGGTGCACCAGCAGCCTCGACGGACTCCTGAACGTCGCACACAACACCTCCCTGCTCGGCCTTAAAGTGAGCACCGCGGCGACGCTTGGGCTCCTGGACCTCAGCGGCGCACTGCGGCTCGGTAACAGCCTCATCCTCGACGGGCTCGACATCCGTCGCATCCTTTTGAGCCACGGCGCGACGGAAGCGCTCCTGCTGGGCACGGCGCTGCGCATCGCGTTTACCGCCCCCGCCAAAACCGCCGCGGCCCGCCTTGGCCGTAAAGGCGCGAACGACGCTCTCGTCAAGCAGCTCATCGGTGTCGACGTTCTCGCGCGGAGCCGTTTCCACCGCAACAGGCGCCTCGACAACGTCCTCGACGGCCTCTTCGGCAGCCTCGGCAGGCTGCTCCTGGACATCGCGAATCTCGGCATTAATGGTATAGAACGCTGGGCGCCCGTTAACGCCGCTGCCCTCGATCTTGGTAACGATCTTTGCCGCGATAAGTTCATCGCGCATCGCCTTGGTGTCACATTCCTTATCGACGGAACGGAAAATCTGTGCCAGCGCACTCGACTTGATCTTGAGCGCCTTGCGGCAGAGCAGGTCGTAGGCAACCAGCTTGGCACGCTCGGCAGAAAGCGACGTCTGGCTGCTCAGACGCTCAGCCAGGGCATCGACGTTGTTTTGGTTATCGGAATATACCGTCTTGGCCACGGGGCCCCTTTCATATGTACACATATACGTCTATATGGTACAACGCACGCCCCTATCCACGCAAAACATCTGCGAGAACACCCGGGCACACTAGCTTTTGCAAGGAAAAAAGGCCGAGCCCGCGCAGTTGCGGACCCGGCCTTTCCGAGTCATATAGATGTGACGTTCAATCCGTTAGGTCGATTAGGCCTTGGCGGCCTCGGCGTTTGCGGGAGCCTCAGCAGCAGCAGCGCGACCATACTCGGCCTTGCCCATCTCGGACCACTCGGGCTCCTCGTCGGGCATGGAACCGGCCTCCTTGCCGAAGAGCTCCTTGAGGCAGTTGACGGCAACGATGAGGCCCAGGACCATCAGCAGGACGGCAAAGACGAGCTGCAGGCCCTTGGTGGCGGCGACGGAGACGGCGGCCGTGGTGGCGGTAGCTGGGATGGTACCGAAGAAGCCGTAGGCCTGGACGGCGGTCATGCAGCCCATGGCGCTCTGGACCAGCGAGGTGAAGGTACAGCAGAGCAGGAAGGCGACGGGCACGTAGAGCATCCAGCCCTTGCGACCGGTGCACTTGCAGAACACGGCAAGGGTGATCATGGTCATGCCGCCGAGCAGCTGGTTGGAAGCACCAAAAAGCGGCCAGATGTTGGCATAGCCACCAAAGGCAAGGGCGAGGCCGGGGAGCAGGGTGACAACCGTGGCGAACCAGGGGTTGCCGAGGACCCTCATGCAGCCGGCCTTGGACTCGATGGCCAGGGCGTCGTTGGTCTGGGCAAAGAACTCGGAGAACGAGGTGCGGGCGATGCGGGCGACGGCATCGAGCGAGGTCAGGGCCAGAGCGGAGACGTTCATGGTCATAAAGACGGTAGCGAGCGTGCCGTCAACACCGAAGGCCTGCATACCGCGAGAAATGCCAGCAGCGAAGATCTGGAACGGGGTGGAAGCGACGCCGGCGTTGAGGGCGCCGGTACCGGCAGTGTTCATGTCGGAGAACATGATGCCGGCGACGATGATGGCGAGGATGCCGACGAAGGACTCGACGATCATGGCGCCAAAACCCACCTTGACGGCGTCCTGCTCCTTCTCGACCTGCTTGGAAGAGGTGCCCGAAGAAACGAGGCTGTGGAAACCGGAGAGAGCGCCGCAGGCAACGGAGACAAACAGGACCGGGAACATCATGCCCGAGGCATTGCTAAAGCCGGTGAAAACCGGAGCGGTGATGGTGGCCTGGCCGTTAACGCCCAGGACGACGATGCCGAGGACGGCGCAGACAATCATGACGATCATCATGATGGAAGTGAGGTAGTCGCGAGGGGTCTTGAGCATCTGGATGGGCATGGCGCCGGCAAAGACCAGGTAGACCATGACGACGGCGAACCACTGGAACTTGTCCAGGTAAACCGGGAACTGCATACCGACGGCGAACATGAGGACCATGAGCACCACGCCGGTGACGAACTCGGCAGCGCCGGTGAGGTTGAACTTCTTCTGAGCCCAACCAAAGGCCATGGCGACGAAGGTGAACAGGATGGAGATGGTGCCAGCGCAGCCAGCGGCATAGGACTTGGTGAAGTCGATGGCACCGGTGGCAGCGCCAGAGGCGTCAACGACCGGGGTGAACATGAACGTCTTGCAGACCATGTCGGTAAAAGCGGCGATGACGATGATGCAGAACAGCCAGCAGAACAGCAGGAACAGGCGACGGCCGGTCTTGCCGATGTACTTCTCGATGAGCTGAGCCAAGGACTTGCCGTTGTTCTTCATCGAAGCGTACAGGGCGCCAAAGTCGTGAACGGCGCCAAAGAAGATGCCGCCGACGAGGACCCAGAGCACGACGGGCAGCCAGCCGAAGGCCATGGCGACGATCGTACCCGTAACAGGGCCAGCACCGCAGATCGAGCTGAACTGATGCGAGAACGCGGTGAAGGCGGAGACGGGCGAGAAGCTCTTGCCGTCCTTCATGCGCTTGGCAGGCGTGAGAGCCTCTTTATCAACGCCCCACTTGTTAGCCAGCCAGCGGCCGTAGCCCAGATAGCCGCAGGCGAGCACCGCTGCGGCCACAACCATGAGCAAAACTCCGTTCATTACATTTCCTCCTCTAAAAAGAACTTCCTAGACATAAAAAATGAGGGCCGTCGGTTGCGCTCGACGGCCCTCATCTTCATCAGCCGCCCGTTATCGTACGGGCTAGCTGTATGTGCTAACCCGCATCAGATAATTACTACGCTGATAATGTTTAGCTGATGCGTGAACATGTCTAAGAAATCCTCTTCAATCATGATGCGAACGATCCGTGCGTGTTCACATCCCCCAGTGAATGAAAAGGAGTATGAAACTTTAGTTGCCTAAAGTCAACGCAAATATGTAATGAATTTTCAAATTAATTTGAATTTCTCGGTATAAAACGTCACTGACCTCGGACTTTACCCCACGACAGTTTTTGCTTGAGAGATGCTCTTCGGGGGCGGGGCGGGCGCCTGCCGCCATATATGAACTTT
>NZ_JBQKHC010000027.1:0-18180 GCF_052118485.1 Collinsella sp. LCP21S3_C7
GCGGGTTAAGTTTGCTGCTCTACAGTCCTGCGCAAGACGGAAAGCACATTAAGTGCTTTCCTTTGCGTGCGGAACTCGCGACAAACTTAACCCGCGCCAGCCGGCCCCGGAGACCCTCCCTGCCGTCACTATGTTCAACCAGTTTTGCGGGCGTGCGCCGCTGCGCGGCTAGCCCGCGTGCTCCTCGGCGGGGTTGGTCTGATTGTTCTTGTTGAAGCTCGGCCTTTGGCTCAAAGAAAAACGGGGGATGCAATCTGCATCCCCCGTTTTTGTTGCGTTTACTCTAGGTCAATAAATTTGGTGCTGAGAATCTTGCCGTCTTTGACGAGCATTCTGGCCATGGTGGGGCCCCGGGTGCCCCTGGGGTAGCTGGCGCTGCCTGGGTTGAGGACCAAGCAGCGGCCCACCTGGGCCTCTTTGGTTACGTGAGTGTGACCGTTGATGGCTACGTCTACGGATCCCACAGGGAGGTCCTCGCGGTAGTGGGCTACGGCAAACTTAAGGCCCTCGTAGCTAAAGAGCGCCAGACGGTCCACTTCGGGGCCGTAATCACGGTAGTAGTCGTTATTGCCCAGAACCGCTCGCACGGGGGCGATGGTTCGCAGATGTTCGTAGTCCATCTCCGACGTAAGATCGCCGGCATGGATAATCAGGTCCGCGCCGCTCAACTCATCTAAAAGCGCGGGCGACAGATAACCGTGGGTGTCCGAGATGATGTCGATACGCTTGGCGCTTGCACTGTTCATGGGATCCCTTCCGCAAAACGATTTGGTGCGTTCATACAAAAAGCCCCGCGGCTCCGCAGACGATTTTGGTCTACAGGGCTGCGGGGCCGGTGTGCTAGAGGCTCAGGGCCTTCTTGAGCGGTACGACGCGACGGCGCGAAACCGGTACGCGTTCGTCGACGCCCGTAATGCCCAGCTGGATAGCGCCCGAGGGAACCGTCTCGACGTCGGTAACACACGCCAAGTTAACGATATAGCGGCGGTGAACGCGGAAGAAGCCAAAATCACAGAGCTTGGCCTCGAACTGTGCCAGCGAGGTCGTCGACAAAAAACGGTCATCGACGGTATAGATACAGGAGTAATCGTCCTTGGCCATAATGAAGCGAATGTCGTCCACGGGGATGAGCACCTTGCGGCCGCCCTTCTCCACCGGGATGCGCTCGATGGTCACCTTGCTGTCCGCAACGGGCTTCGTGCGCTGCATGACCTTCTCGATTGCACGATCCAGGCGGGCTTCCTCTACCGGCTTCATCAGATAGTCGACGGCATCCACATCAAACGCCTCAACTGCATGATCGCTGTACGCGGTCACAAACACGATCGCCGGCGGATTCTTAAGCTTATGCAGCGCCTCGGCAAGTTGCAGACCCGAAGCGCCAGGCATCGAAATATCGAGGAATACGACATCAACGCGACTCTCCATAAGCATCTCGATGGCGGAGCGAACGCTCGACGCTTCTGTGATCGTGCCGATCTTGCCCGTCTGCTCGAGCAAGAAGCGAAGTTCCGAACGGGCCGGGGCCTCATCATCCACAATCATCGCACGCAGCATGGGGATAAAACCTTTCGTCAACAAACTACATCGGGCATACGCCAACTGGCGTTAAGCCCGTGACCAATTATTCTACTCTTGAATGTCGAAGATGCTCTCCGACAAATCGAGATGTAGGAGCACTTTAGTGCCCTTACCCGGCGCCGATTCGACGCGCGTATAGGAGTGCGGCCCATAAAAGCGATGAATGCGCTCCGAAATATTGTGCATGGCAACGCCGGCGCCGCCACCCTGCGGGGAGCTGGCGTCGGGACGGGCAGAGCGCTCGTCAAACAGTCTGGCAGCGATGCCCTCGTCCATGCCCACACCGTCATCGGCCACCGAAATCAAAATCGCATCGTCACCATCCCTGCGCACCGTCACGTCAATCTTCAGCGCACTGGCATCACCCATGCCGTGACGCACGGCGTTCTCGACAATCGGTTGGATCACAAATGCCGGAACCAGCGCGTCCTCGACGTCCTCGGACACGTCAAAGGTCGCCAGCACGCGATCCTCGCCAAAGCGCGCCTTCTCAAACGTCAGGTAGCGCTTGGTCTGTGCGACCTCGCGCGACACGGGAATGAGCGAGCCCGAATTGTCGAGCGTTGCGCGATAGAACGAGGAGAACTCGCGCAGCAGCTCGCGGGCGCGCAGCGGGTCGGTACGCGTAAACGATGCGATGGTGTTGAGCGTGTTGAACAGGAAGTGCGGGTTAATCTGCGCCTGCAGGGCACGCACCTCGGCACGGGCCGTGAGCTCCTTTTGCACCTCGAGCTCGTGAATGGCGAGCTGCGTGGACAGGATTTCGGCAAAACCCGAGGCGAGCGCATACTGGGTACGGTCAACGGCACGCGGGGTCTTGTAATAGAACTTGAGCGTGCCGACGGTGCGGTCGCCCACCTTGATGGGTGCGATGATGCCAGCGGGGACCTGGTTGTGTGAGCCATCCGAACCCACCACGTCCACCACACGGTTGAACGACTGGACGATACCGTGTTCGATGACGTAGCGCGTGACGAGCGTACGAATGGGAGAATTGGGCAGCAGCTTTTCCTCAAACTCGCCCGCGCAGGCCAGTACGTTGCTCTCGTCGGTAACGGCAACTGTCATGGCGCGTGTCTCGGGCAAAATGCGCTGGCACACCAGACGTGCTGACTCCTGCGTCAGACCGCCTTTAATGTCCTCGAGCATGGCCGAGGCCACCGAGAGCGTCTCCTCGGTGTACTGCGAGCGAACCGAATCGGGATTGAGCGTCAAAAAGAAAAAGATACACAGGAAGATGCATAGCAGCGTACAGGCGACCACGGTCGCGATTGGATCGATTCCAGTCGCCAGGGCAAAAACAAAGTACACCAGCACACAAATGGCGCAGGATACGGCAATGATGCGAAAGATTGACATTGAACTATCGCGCTGGGCGCGGCGGTCGATCATTCAGTCCCCTCCAGGATGCTGGTCAGCTGGGCGTCACGCCAGAGCCCATCCATAATCTTGGGCCAGAAGCTCTGGAAACGCAGGTAGCTTGCGGCGTTTTGGCGTGCGTAGGTCCTGGCCTCGTCAATACCGTGGCGCCAAATGCGTAGGTATCCCTCGTGCTCGCGGGTAAAAATGCTGCGGACCATGGCAGTCTTACGCACGCGATCGTCAAGCTCGCGCGAAATCCACGGACCCGGATAGGGCATGAGAGACGCGGCTGTAACGGGAATGAGCTCTTTCTGATGCGCGGCAAACGTTAGCTTGGCACGTTCGTAGTACCAACGGTACACGTCCTGCATAAAGCGCGGCGAGCGTTTCTCGGACTCGGGCGGTAGATGGCGTACGGTCCACTCGTTATCAAACCATACGTCGTAGCCAAATATGCGCATATTAAAGAGGTAGTCCAGGTCCTCGCCACGAGTGATAAACGGGTCAAATGCCACGCGGGTAAAGGCGCGGGCATGGAGGGCCATAAGGCCGCCGCACACATAGTTTGAACGCGAAATACGGGTGCCCGAGAGCGCCTTTTTCATCCAGCGATTGAACTCAATACGCTTGGTCCACCAACGGTGGCAGATGCCCACCTTGTCCGTGGGGGCCAGCGGCGATCCGTCTCGATCGTAAAAGTAGCCGCTCTTAACCAAGATTGGAAGGCCCTGACGCGTCTGCTGCCCCAACGCGTAAGTCGCGCGTTTCATAAAGTCGGCATCGATGACAGTCTCGTCGTCATCCAAAAAGATGACGGCATCGTGACCTAGCACGGCGGCACAGGCAAGTCCCATATTGCGGATGGCGCCATAGCCGCGCAGGCTCACGCATTCTCCCGAACCCTTGGGCGCAATCTGCGCTACGCGGTCGGCGATACGCGATGCCTGGGTATTGGTGACTACGGTAACTTTGAGCGTAGGGTGCGCGTCGACAATTTCGCGTACGCGCTTCGACACATCCGCCGTGGCCGAGATGGGACAGACCACCAAAAGGATGATTCGCGGAATATCGCGTACCTGCTCGAGCGAAGCAAGACAGCGATGGAGCTCGGGATTGGTGGCGTTGAGCTTCGTCGAGTGGTCATAGACACCGGGAGCGTTTGCATGGGCATCATCGCCCGCCCAATATGTTGGAATCACAACTGTGGCGTTCATGCCTTCCCTCCCTGCAACACAAAAACGAGGCGCCGCCAAACACAGGCGACGCCCCGCGACCTAGCTGATTCCATCATACCCACTTGGGCAAATCATTGCTCGCAAGTCGCAATGTTTATTGCGGATAACCCCAAAAGAGTACCGCGGACAGGCACAATAGCCGCCCGCTCCTATGCGGCATGCTCTGCCGCTCGAGTCATGCGAGACAGGCGGGCCAGCAGCATAAAGCCAACGACCAGCAGCACAGCAATGGAAAGAACGCCCAGCGACGGGTTGCCGGTCAGCGAGGTGACGACCGACACCAGAAAGGTGCCCATAACGCTTGCATAGCGCCCAAAGATGTCAAAGAAGCCATAGTACTCGTTGGACTTTTCCTTGGGGATGATGCGGCCAAAGTAGCTACGGCTGAGTGCCTGCACGCCACCCTGGAACAGGCCGACCATAATGGCAAGCACCCAGAATTCAAAGGCGGTCTTGAGGAAAAACGCGGCGAACAGCACAATGCCCATGTAGGCGGCGACCGCCACCAGGATCATGTTGAGCGTGCCCACGCGTCCGGCGAGCTTGCCGTAGATGATGGCGGACGGAAAGGCCACGAACTGCGTAACGAGCAGGGCCAGTACCAGCTGGGTCGAGTCGATGCCCAGAGCCGAACCGTAGCTGGTTGCCATGGAAATGACCGTGTGCACACCGTCGATGTAGAAGAAGAACGCGATCATGTAGACCAGCACGGTCTTGTTGTGGGCGATCTCGCGCATGGTGTGTACGACCTCGGAGAACACGCCGCCCACGATGTGGCCGATGGTGTCCTCGGGACCGCGCTCGCGACCGTACTTTTGCTTATAGGTGCGAATGAGCGGCAGGGTAAAGATGAGCCACCAGGCACCAGTGATGACAAACGACAGACGCGTTGCCAGCATGGTGGGGACGCCAAGAGCGGGACCACCCATGATGAGCGCCAGGCAGATGATGAACGGCACGGTGGAACCGATGTAGCCCCAGGCATAGCCCGAGCTGGACACGGCGTCCATGCGCTCGTCAGTGGTAATGTCGGGCAGCATGGCGTCATAGAACGTCATAGAAGAATTAAGGCCGATGGTGCACAGCACGTACACGGCCAAAAATGCCATGGCGGACATTGGGATAGCCTGCGCCAGGCAAAGCACCAAGCCCGTGAGGAAGAAGCCCAAGAAAAACTTGATCTTGTTGCCGGCGTAATCGGCAAGCGCGCCCAGAATGGGCATGAGCATGGCAATGACCAGCGAGGCAATCGTCTGCGCGCTACCCCAAGCGACCACCAGGTCGGCCGAGGAAGCACCGGTATTGATGGCGTTAAAGTAGATGGGCACCACCGAAGTGTTGAGCAACACGAGGGCCGAATTGCCCACATCGTACATAACCCAGTTACGCTCGAGCTTGGTGTATTTCATGGACAGGGACCCTTCGTGTTCGCCCGATATGCAGCTAGTTCATCGTACCCCAATTGTCCAGAACCGCCGGTAAGGATTCGGCAAAGGGGGCACGCACGGGCCCTATTCCTCGCGGTCGAACTCCTCATCGGCTTCAAGCACGCGACCGCTGTAGTTGATATGGCCGGTCACGGCCTCCATATCGCCGGTCTCGATAAAGCGGGTGACCGTGCACTCGTAATCGACCAGCGCGCGGTCAAAGACCTCGGGGAAACTCTCGTTCGAGACCTCATCGGTAAAGGGATTCTTCCATGTCAGATGGCCCAGATTGCCGGTGCGCTCGGGCAGCTCCGTCGTCACGCGATGGGCAAGGCCGTCGAGCAGCGAGTAGTCGTGCACCAAGCCCTCAACCAGCGAGATCGCGCGCGTCTTTGCGGAGCCGGCCGGCTCAATCGCGCGGTAAAGTCGCTGCATGTCGGCAACGGCGGCACCGTACTCCCCCGCTGGGATATCGATACCGTACACACGCCCGGCAACATAGCTCATCAGCACGCCGGCCACGCGATTGATGCGGTCGGTGGTGACGATCTCGCCCGCCGGCGGATAGTCCTCGACCGTGGCCCCGTCGCGCTTGAGCTGCAGCATCAACACGTCCAGGTCACTTTCGAGCACCGCATGGACCTGGCTGCCCGAATCCCCCAGCTCGGGATCGGACTCGACAATGCCAAACTGCTGCTCGTACACAAAGGGGTGGGCATTACGGTCGAGCACGTAGTGCGACAGCAGGCCCAGCGCAAAGGCGCGGCCCAAGTTGGCATCGCGCGGGAGCAGATGGGACACGCCGTCGCGCAGGCACGAGAACTGGCGCGACATGCGCGAGCGATGCATGGCCTGCGCCAGCAGCGTGCAGTCGGAAACGCGCGGCGTCAGGATGTGGAAGAAAAACGGGTCGGGACCCTGGTTGCCCAGGATAAAAGCAATGCGTTCCTCGTCGGACGTAATGACGCCCTGCGGCAGACGATCGATGCTTTCCTCGCCAAACAGATGATGCGTAATAAGCGCAGGCATAATGATCCTTTCGATTTCATTCGATGTCACCCATTATGCCCACCGCGCGCCCATGCCAAACCTGCGTCGGCAAACGATGGCATGCGGACCGTCTACACAAGCCCCAGGCGCGCCTTAACCTCGGCAGCGCGACGACGGGACACGGGCACCGTCGAGGTTACGCGATCGAGCCTGAGTTCCATAAGACCCGTAGAACCGATCTCGACATTGTGCACGTCTTCCAAGTTGACCAGATAGCTGCGGTGGACACGGATAAAGCCCTCGGAGGCCAGGCGCCGCTCGAGCGATGAAATCGACTCATTGATCAGATATGTTCCCTCGGCGCAGACGGCGTTGCAAAAATCGGCGCGCGCCTCAAAGTAGCAGACATCCGCCACGGGAATGAACACCTTTTTACCCCCACGATCCACCGTCAGGCGCAAAGGCTGGCGCGGAGCATGGACGACACGGCGAGCGCCCAGGGCGGTCTCGATCTTATCGAGCGCCTTTGACAGGCGAGCATCCTCGACCGGCTTTACGATGTAATCGACGGCATCGAGGTTATAGGCATCGGCCGCATACTCGGCAAATGCCGTCACAAACACCACGACCGGCGGTGTCTTTAGGTTCTGAAGCGTCTCGGCAAGCTCAATTCCCGAGCGACCGGGCATGGTAATGTCTAAAAACAGCACGTCGGGCTTGTTCGACAGAATCGATTCCACGGCTTCGGTGACATTGCCCGCCTCGGCAATCTGGCCCACACGCGCATCCTTTTCCAACAGATAACGTAGCTCAGCCCTAATTGGGGGCTCGTCATCAACCACCAAGATATTCCAGCCTTCGGACATATGCGCTTCCCCTCTTTTTTTCTCTCAATCCAACCGCGTGCTACACCGTTAGCGGCGCCGGCTCATGCGGCTCGCCGTTCAACTCAACGATGACCTGCGTTCCCACGCCCTCCTGGGACTTCACGCGCATGCCAGAATCTTCTCCGTAAAAGAAATGGATGCGCTGAAGCACGTTGAAGAGCGCCAGGCCGCAGCCTCGCTTGACGGAGCCGTCGGCGGTAATGCTTTCGGGCTCCTCTCGGCGATGCTGCTCAAACAGATGCGCGCAGACTTCTTCGCTCATACCGATGCCGTCATCTTCGACGATGATCTCCAAGCCGTCATCGGTCTCAAAAGCCCTAACACGAATGGAAAGCGGCTCGGTCTCGCGCTGCGCATGCTTGATGCAGTTTTCGAGCAGCGGCTGCAAGATAAACGGCGGCACCAGGCTGTCGCGCACCTCAAAGTCGATGTCGACCGAAACGCGCAGACGGCCGTCGCCATAGCGGGCCTGCATAAGATTGATATAACGGGTGCCCTGTTCCACCTCGTGCTCGAGCGTGGTGAGCGTATCGGAGTCAGAAAGCGTCTGACGATAGTAGTTGGAAAAGTCGATCAGCAGCGATCGCGCCTTGTCGGGCTCGGTTCGAACGAGCGAAACGATCGTGCTAATGGTATTGAATAGAAAATGCGGATCGACCTGCGACTGCAGAGCGCGGAGCTCAACGCGGGCCGTGAGCTCATCTTGGCGCTCGAGCTCAAAGCTGGCGAGCTGCGTGGAAATGAGATCGGCGAAACCCGAGGCAAGCGCCGTCTGTCGCATATCGATGCTGCTCAGGCGTGGGTAATACAGCTCGAGTGTGCCCACGCAATGACCGCGCACGCTAAGCGGCGCGACAATACCGGCACGCAGACGGGGAAAATAGCCGCCCGTCTCATTGGAGGCATCACGCGAAAACACGCTCTGTTCGCCCGTCTCAATCACGTTGAGCGTGGTCTTGAGCACTACCGGGGTTCCGGCAGGGCACTTTGCCGAGTCCTCGCCCCAGCTTGCCAGCACCTGCCTGCCGTCAGTAAAGCAGATGGCAGAAGCGATGGTCTCGGACAGGATAATTTTAGAGGCACCCAGGGCCGCTTCGGGCGTAAGGCCGCGCGACGTGTAGGCAAATATTTTTGATGCGATGGCGAGCGTGCGGTCGGTTGCGCTCGATGTGAGGTCATCGGGGACCACAAAGACATACGAGAAGAAGAAGCACAGCATGACCAGGCCGGCAATAACGACAACGCCTGGAACGGGATTGGGATTATCGGTTAAATCCCAGATAAGCAGCAAGATAAGCGCCGGAACGACAACACCGAGTAGGATGGCCTGAACCACATGCTGGGCCGTACGAAAGACCTTGGTAGAGTTGTAACTCTTGCCCAGAATCAGCCTATTGAGATCCACCGTCATCCCCTCTTGTCCGTAGTACCGATAGCAATAAAGAGGGCCGCAAGCGACCCTCTCCATTGCATTATGCAATCAAAAACTGTGTTTTACATCCAGCCATCGACAAACGGTAGCTTAGGCGCTGTACTTGTTTGGCTCGCCGAAGGTGCCGGCCTCGACAATCCAGCCGTCCTTCATGATGACGTCCATGTTGTCGGTGTTGAGCACGTGGATGTCGGCGGCGACGTCACCGTTGACGACCAGCAGGTCGGCGCACTTGCCGGCCTCGATGGAACCGGTCTCGTCCTCGATGTGGCACATCTTGGCACCGTTGAGGGTGGCGCAGGTGATGGTCTCGACCGGGGTGAAGCCGATCTTGTCGACGAACTCGTACATCTCCTCGATGGAGCAGGTGCCGTACGGGGTGACGAAGGAGAAGGAGTCAGAGCCGATCGTCATGACGACGCCGCGCTTCTTGGCCTCGCGCAGGCAGTCATAGTTGCGCTGCAGCTCCTTCTCGACCAGGGTACCCTCGTACTTGTCGTGCAGCTCGGGGACGTAGACGGGAGGATAGGTGGCGTACCAGGTGGGCAGGAAGGCGATCGTCGGGGTGAAGAAGGTGCCCTGCTCGGCCATGAGGTCCATGGTGCGCTCATCGATATCGAAGCCGTGAATCAGCTGCTCGCAGCCAAAGCGAACGGAATCGTAGGCGGCGGCGTGGTTGTTGTAGCAGTGGCTCCACACGGGGATACCGACCATCTTGGCCTCTTCGACCACGGCCTGGATCTCCTCGGAGCAATAGTGCTGGTCGCGACCGGAGTCCCAGCGCCAGATGCCGCCACCGGTAGCCCAGATCTTGATGGCATCGGGGTTCTCGCGCAGGCGACGACGGACGGCCTTGCGCAGATCCCAAGGACCGTCGACCTGGTCGCCCCAGGGATGGGATTCCTTGTTGAGCTCCTGGGTGCAGTGGTGGGAGTCACCGTGACCGGCAACACGGCAGAAGCCGAGGCCGGTGGCCAGAACGCGCGGGCCCTTAAAAACGCCCTTGTCGATGCAGTCGCGAATCTGGATACCAAAGCGGCCGATCTCGCAGACGGTGGTGAGGCCGTGGGTGAGGCAGTCGTAGGCCTGCTTGACGGCGACGGCCTGCTTCTCGAGGAGCGGCTGCATGACCCAATCGGTGTCATCGTCGGTCAGGTTGCCCGAGAAGTGCAGGTGGGTGTCGATCAGGCCGGGAAGGACAGTCTTGCCGGCGGCGTCGATAACCTCAACGCCCTCGGGAAGGTCCTGCATAACACCGGCGTACTCGATCTTGCCGTTATCGTCGACGAGAACGAGGGAGTTCTCGACCGGCTCGGCACCGGTACCGTCGATGAGCTTGCCGCCAACGATTGCATACTTAGTGGACATGGTTCCTCCTTATGGATCCATATAGTGGGTGAGGCCGTGTTGGGTTAAGGCCTCACAAAGCTACCCAAGTGATGCCGGGTTCGGTACGCGGGAGAGAGGGCACCGCGCACCCAATCCGCCCCGGCTCGGCGTTACTTTTTACGGGAATTGGTGAAAGCCATGAGAGCCAGGCCAATAGCCAACCAGCCGATCACGATGCTCCACTCCACCATGTTGAGGGAGGCGGGAGAGAACGGAATCACGAGCAGGCCGATGATGATGGCGCAGGCAGCGATGGCGAGGCTGATGCCAAACTTGCCGCCGGGCACCTCGTAGGGACGAGGTAGGTCGGGCTCGGTGAAGCGCATGCGCAGGCAGGCAAGAGCGACCATGCCGCAAGAGAAGATGAAGGCGAGAGCCGACACATTGGTCAGAGGGATGAGCATGTTCTTGCCCAGGAACGGACCGACGACGGTGATGATGGCCAGAACGACGCAGGCGAGCTTGGGAGCGCCGGAATTGGGATCGACCTCCGCAAACTTCTCGGGCAGCTGGCCCTTGCGGCCCATGGCGAGCATAATGCGGCTCGTGGCGCCGTAGAAGGAGTTCATCGGGCCCATGGGTCCAAGCGTGGCGATGACGAGCATGGCCAGGTACAGGAGCATGTTGATGCCCTTAAGACAGGCAAGCGCGGGAACCGGGCTCTTAACAAACTCATGCCAGTCAAGGATAGTGCCGAACGAGTAAATGCAGACCATGTAGAAGCCGCCGGCGGCCAGCAGGGCCAGGGAGATGATCTTGCCGAACTTGTTCCAGTTAAGGCCCTCGGCTGCTTCCTCAGCCTGCTGAGGAATGGTGTCGAAACCGGCGTAGAAGAACGGGGTCAGAACCAGGACCGACACGATACCGGCGAACAGGCTGGTGCCCTCGGTGGCGGCCTTACCGCCGCCAGCACCGGCGACCTGGGAGAACACAGGCATGGCGTTGTTCGGCGAGCCGGTGAACAGCGAGACGCCCATGGCGAGTAGCATGCCGCAGAGCAGGGCCTTGGTCAGGAAGGCTTGGAGCTTGGCGGCCGAGCTGGCACCGCGGAAATTGAGGAAGATGACGTAGACTGCAAAGCCGAGCGCGATCAGCGTCGGGAACAGGTAAACGTCGGCGCCCAGGATGGTGTAGAGCTTGATGGCGCGCAGCCACTCAAGACCGGGCAGGCTACCGAACATCTCGGACACGAGAGTCGAAATGGCAATGGCCTCCCACGGGCACAGGATGCCGTTGCCCAGGGCCAGGAGCCAACCGGTAATGTAGCTCATTGTACGGCCAAAGCTACGATCGACATACTCGACGATGCCGCCCGAGATGGGGATAGCAGCCGTAAGCTCACCGAAAACAGCTCCGACGGGCACGAGGAAGATTGCACCCAAGAGGAATGCGATCATAGCGGGAACGGGACCGCCGCCCACGACCATCCAGTCGCCGACCTGCAGAACCCAACCGGTACCGATGATGGCACCGAAACCGATGGTGAAGAAGTTCCAGAGCGAAAGCGTTTTCTTCATGCCGCCGGTATCCTCGACTGCAACTTCTGCGTTCTTGTCCGCCATTGTTCCCCTCCTTTCCTTTCTGACGCCCCTTGGCGTCACCCCTTGCACGGCCTGTTTTGCCGCGCACTTTTTATTTCATGGCTTTAAGATACGGCCTTGGCACAGCAACGCCACTCGTAGCTCGACCGAAGGCAGAACTGCAAAACGAGCGGCGCCGTTTTTGGGACGAACGGCGAGGGGCGCCACTCGGTGCGGGCGTCCGTTTTGATGACGCGACTCAATCGCTCGCGGAGGGCGTCGCTTTATGACGCCAGGCTCGCTCCCGTCCATGCCGCTTACCGAGGTTTTGGTGTATGTCCTCATTTGCTGCACGTCTTTTTTGTAGGATGGACGGGTTATACATGAGACGAGGCGGTGCAAATGGCATACGAATACAACGGCGGCGAACGACAGCGAAACGTTCGCCTTGCCGGGCGTACCACGCCAGCATCCAGGAGTGTTTCTGACAACGACGGGCCGCAGCGTCCGCAGGATCGCCCCTTGTCGTCTATGCCGCAGAATACCAGCACGCGTCAAGCGGATCGCCCACGCTCGGGCACCCGTCAACGCCGGGCCGAAGTGCCTCGGCGGCAGAAAATCGATCGGCGAAAGTCTGACAACCACATCAGCCGTTTCTTTTCGAAGCCCCGCGGCGGACGCGGCGCAAAGCAGCCACGGCCGCTGGGACGCGGCCGGGCCGCCAATCCGCAGATTCATCGTCTCTGTCTTGCCCTGTGCTCCATCATGGCATGTCTGGCCTTTGTGTATCTGGGGTCGTGTGCCTCGCATGGCTCTGCCGGCCTAGAGCCCACCGCCGAGGAAAAGCTCCTCAAAGCCCCAGTCGCACCCGGCTACTCGTTTGCTTTTTCGACCCCACGTTCGCAGTGGAGTGCCGGCACCATGCCGCATATCTACCAGATCGACCCCGCATGGTCGGAGCTGCCCTACGCCGGTGGAACCATCCGCCAAAACGGCTGCGGACCCACCTGCCTCACCATGATCTACATCTTTAAAACGGGGCGCACCGATATGACACCGGTCGATATGTGCGCCCTTTCCGAGGCGGGCAACTATGCCCCCACCGGTGCCACCGAGTGGTCGTTTATGACGAGCGGCGCCGCGCAGCTGGGGCTTAACGGGACGCAGCTCTACAACGACCGAGACTCGATGGCCCAGGCCTTGCGCTCGGATGCTCCCGTAATCGCCGTCGTGCGTCCCGGCACGTTTACCAACGTGGGTCATTACATCGTCCTCTACGGCATTGACGACGCCGGCCACATCGGTGTCTACGATCCCAATTCGCCCAGCCGTAGCGCCCGCCGTTGGGGCGTCGTAGAAGTCCTCAACGAAATCGAAGCCATGTGGGCCTACTACTAGTCATTGGGTAGTCGTTGGGGACAGCCCTTGTGGACGCCACTTGTGGGCGGCCGGACAGGACCATTCCCAACAGCCAGAAACTGCCGTGCGCGGAAAGTGCATCCCGCTTTGGAGCTCGATTGCGGGATATACTTTCCGCGCACGGCCTGTTTGGGAAACTGCGGGCCACTTTTCGGCCAAATTCCGGGATGCATTTTCCGGTTGAGGGGTCTAGGGAAACTGTGCCCCATTTTAGAGGCTCTTTCTGGGATACGCTTTCCGCAGTTGGCGGCGCAGCCTTTAAGGACTGTCCCAAGCTGCCGGCAGGAAAGGAACGTCCCCAAGCGCCGGGTTGAAACAAAAGCCCCGCAGTCGGAGCGGACTGCGGGGCTCATGAAGAGAGGCTAGTTTATGGGCGCTTTGCCTGGCACCCACAAGAGAGGCAACAGAGTAGAGACTACTCGTGGATGCGGGTACCGGAGAGGCCGGCCATGGTCTCGGCGGCCTTGTCCAGGGCGCCGATAATGCAGGTGCGGCCCTTGCGGGAACGGGCGAACTTGATGGCAGCACGGACCTTGGGCTCCATGGAACCCTTACCGAACTGGCCCTCGTCGGCCAGGCGCTCGGCCTCGTCAGCGGTGAGGTCCTCGAGCTCCTCCTGGTTGGGCTTGCCAAAGTTGATGGCGACATGCTCAACGGCGGTCAGCAGGAACAGAACGTCGGCGTCGCAGTCCTCGGCCAGCAGCTCGCCGCCCAGGTCCTTGTCGATGACGGCGGGAACGCCCTTGTAGCAACCCTTGTTCTCGTAGTCGCGGACGACGGGAATGCCGCCGCCACCGCAGGCGATGACGATGAACTCGTTGTCGAGCAGGTTGAGGATGGAGTCGGCCTCGACGATCTTCTTGGGATCGGGGGAGGCGACGACGCGGCGCCAGCCGCGGCCGGAATCCTCGACGAAGACCTTGGAGGGATCCTCGGCCATGAACTCCTTGGCCTGCTCCTCGGTGTAGAAGGGGCCGATCGGCTTGGTCGGGTTCTTGAACGCGGGATCGTCGGGATCGCACTCGATCTGGGTGACGACGGTGGCGGCGTGCCAACGCTTATAGCGCTTGTGCATCTCGCGGCCGATGCCCTGCTGCAGGTGATAACCAATGTAGCCCTGGGACATGGCGCCGCACTCGGGCAGCGGCATCTCGGGGGTGCCGATGGCGTCGTGGGCGGCGGCGAAGGCATTCTGGATCATGCCGACCTGCGGGCCGTTGCCGTGGGTGATGATGATCTCGTTACCCTGCTCGATGAGACCAAGGAGTGCGTGGGCGGTGTTGCTCACGGCCTCGATCTGCTCGACGGGGTTGTTGCCGAGGGCGTTGCCGCCAAGGGCGACGACAATACGATCGGGCTTGCCAAGAGGCTTAGACATTGCTGAAATCCTTTCTGTAAAAGGCCTACATCCCATTAATAACCCACGTCCGTGCAATACGCGAGTTTATTAAGGTTTATATTCTCTTTATCGCTCATTTTATTCATTTTGAAAACAGTTGAACGGTGAACGGTCGTTTTTACCCGTTCAGCGTAAAGATGCCCAGCTCAAGCATATCTAAGCTATTTACGTGCGACTTTATTTTGATATAGCAGGGATTAGACCAGATTATACAAACTATATCTTTGCTAAACACAAAACAGACAGCGCAATATCTTACTCGCACTATACGAGATTCTATACATTTATAAGACGAGTATGCAGCCCTGCAATAACATGGCGTTTTTCATCCAACTTAAGGAATAGACAAGTGTTCATACCGCGCGTCGGCCGGCAGCCGGCGAGCCGTCTCGTCGATTGCCGCTTCCAGAAATTCAAAAACTGATATTGCGCGCGCAATTACGGCATGGTACTTTAGCGAAGAACAGCGCGGGCTGGGGCGACAGAGATCTGTCGTGAAGTTTGGGTTCGGCGACCCCGCTGCTGTCTTCTCCTTATCCGCCAGCGAACCCCTTGAGCGACGGATTGAGGAGGTCCTTACTATGACAAAAATGCTCAAGATCACGCTGAATGGCGAGACGTTTCTCGCCGACATGCTCTGGGACAAGGCTCCCGAGGCGTGCAAGCTGTTCGAATCGTCCTGTCCGGTCGAGTCACGTATCTTTTCGGCCAAGATCTGCGATGCCGAGGTAACCTATCCCGTATCGGGCCCCATCGCCAATTACGAGCACATCGAGAACCCCGTCTTTCACGAGCCAGCGGGCGCCGTGAGCTGGTATGGCGGCTGGTCGTCAATTTGCATCTTCTTTGACGTGTGCGAGCCCTTTGGCACCTGCAACATGTTCGCCCGCATCTGCGAAGCCGACCGCGAGCGCTTTGCCGCCGCCTGCCGCAATGTCTGGGACAACCAGGGCATGTACATTAAAAACGAAATCGTCGAGATCGAAACGGAGGCCTAAAGATGATGGATATCAACACCCTGCTCGCACTCGACCTTGCCGAGTACACCACTGCACTTGAGGCCCTCGCTGACCAAATGATGCTCGAAGAACCCCGTGACATCGACTACATGCGCCGCCGCAAGCTCGACACCGGCCGCGAATTCGCCGTCTGGAACTTCACCGTCGGCTACTGTATGAACGCCGCCGACGCTCTCTCCCTCCTGCGAGCCCAGGCCAACGAAAACGCCAACGACGGCACCGCCGACCTCGCAACGATCAACAACAGCGCCGCGCGCCTGTGCGACTGGTTCTCGGGCGCCTTTGACGTCACCGGCAAAATGGATGACACTACGGCAATCCTCGCCCACAGCCGCGACCTCTACGCCCAGGTAGAGACTCACGAACAGTTCGCGGCCCTCACCCGTGCCACTGAGCGCTATCTGGTCCAGCTCCAATTTTGGGTCGACCGCCAGATTCCCTGGCCGGCTATTAGCGACCTCGTCCACGGCTACCGCCTACGCACAGAGAGCGGCGAGACAAGGTAAAAACAGCCAGGTAGCACCAACATAGTCCCACCACGGGACCCAAAGTAAGAATCAGAGGGCTGGAGACGCACGCAACAGCGTCCCCAGCCCCTTCGCAAAGTAGAGCGCTGTTTCAGTGGCTTTGAGACCTTATCGGACCTTTGCTATCTTCCAATTTTTGTATATTTACGACGTTATTATCTGCCAATTTTTGTATGATTTTAGGCGATTCTATCTGTCAATTTTTGTCATTTGGGGGTTTAATGCTACGCCGTAAGGTCACTGATAGGCTTTTGAGCTGGAAGAATAACTCCAATAAGGCATTACTTGTTACTGGTGCGCGTCAGATCGGCAAGAGCTATGCGATTCGCGCGTTTGGAAAAAGCAACTACGCTTCGTATTTTGAGGTCAATTTACTACTCGATATCGAAGCAAGGAATGCACTTGTTGGCGCAAAGAACTCCGTTGACTTTATCAACCGCGTAGCCCTTCTTGCGGATGCGCCGCTTGTTGAGGGCGATACGCTTGTCTTTGTCGATGAGATTCAGGAGTATCCGCAGATCGTTACACTCATGAAGGCGTTGGTCGAGGATGGGCGCTTTAGCTATGTCTTCTCGGGGTCTATGCTTGGGACTGAGTTTAAGGGGATCTCTTCTTTTCCGGTGGGGTATGTAGAGCACATTGTTATGCGCCCGATGGATTTTGAAGAGTTTTGTTGGGCAAACAGCGTTAGCGAGAATGTGCTTGCAGGCATTCGCAGCTGCCTTGTCGAGAAACATCCTGTCGAAAACTATATTCATGAGGCGATGCTCAAGAACTATAGAGCTTATATCGTTTGCGGCGGCATGCCGGAGGTCGTTCAGAATTATATTGATTCGGGTTATTCGCTCGTGAGCACACGTGAGCTTCAAACTCAGTTGGTCGATCAGTACAAAAGCGATATCTCAAAATATGCATCGACTCGAGCGTTTAACGTTCGGTCGATTTTTGAGCAAATTCCCGTTCAGCTTGAGGCGGAGTCTCATCGCTTTGTTGTTTCGTCTCTGGGTGAGGGAGCTCGCCTTAAAAAATATGAGCAGGATTTCCTGTGGCTTGTTAACGCAGGTGTTGGATTGATGGTCGCCAGGGTGACGGAGCCACGGAGTCCTCTCAAGAGGACGGAGAAAACGACAGCCTTCAAACTATACGAGTCTGATACAGGCATGCTCGCATCGCGATACCCCGGTAGCACTGCACGCGCTGTCTATCTTGATATGAAAACTCCCAACCTTGGTGGTCTCTATGAGAACGTGGTCGCGCAGGAACTCGTTGCCCTCGGGGCGGATGCATGGTACTACCAAACGCGTGAGGTCGGTGAAGTTGACTTTGTGATCGAAGGCGCCCACGGGCATGTTGTCCCAATCGAGGTCAAATCGGGCAAGAAAGTTCGAGCGCATGCGGCCCTCGATCGTCTGATGAGTGTAGGCGAGTACAAAATTCCCGAGGCCGTTGTACTGAGCCACGAGAATCTCAGCAAAGAGGGCAAGGTTCTGTACGTTCCAATCTACATGACGTTTTGTCTCGATGAGTTTATGGAAAAGGATGACCCCAATAACGATTTCTCGTTCGCACCCATATCTCTCTAGCCATTTGAATCCGCAATCCAGCCCCGCCCACGCATCAATGCATTTCCCAAGGTGCTGCGCGTTTCGCGGCAAAGCCGCGAAAAAGCAAAGGGATAAGAAGCGGCAACAGCCAAATCCTCCATCCATCCCCAAAGTAGCGCGACTTTCGCGGCAAAGCCGCGAAACAGCGAAAGGGGCAAAAGGCCCCCTCAGCCACGTCCTTCATTCAGCCCCACAATCCGAGGACGTAGTCGTAGCGGGATCTGAGGGCTAACCTTCGCGGACATTTCGCAGGACGAAAGAACCCCCGCCGCACGTAGTGTGAACTGCCTCCCATTTCTTGGACATGAGAAATGGGAGGCTTTTTATGCGTGTCGACTTGAGGGTGAAGCACGACATCGAGGCCAGGAAGGCGGCGATCGGGCTCTTCG
>NZ_JBQKHC010000028.1:0-11830 GCF_052118485.1 Collinsella sp. LCP21S3_C7
GTTCCGTTAGCGCAGTTGGTGAAAGTACGTTAGCGGGGTCGGCGAAAGCGCGTTAGCGCATTCGGCGAGATGCGTTTGCGAAAGTGGTCAATTTTAGATTAGCGCTAACAGCCGAGACCCAGCGGTAGATGGTCGAGGGCGACAGGTCCACGGGCCCGCCGTTGCGCGCCGCCATCTGCTCGGGCGAGAGCCTCCGGCGCAGGCAGTCCCTGATGGCCTCCAGCCTGGCCGCCGCGGCCGGCTCGTCGTCGTCGATCCCGCGCCTGGACTTCGGCGTCGTCACGAACCTGTGCGACGCCACCTCGGCGCTCACCGTCGAGGGCGACCTGCCCAGCTCCGTGGCGATCTCCCTGCACGAGGCCCTGCGCTCCAGTATCCTCTGGACCGTGTCCCGCTCGTGCCTGGTGAGCCTGACGTAGGCCCTCGGGGCCGCCTCAGCGGAACCCTTCTTCCTCTTTCCGGACATGCCGTCTTCCGATCTCCTGGGGCCGGCCGGTCCGGCCCCAGGAGATCGGGTTCCCACATTCATCCGCACATGTGCGGATGAATGTGGGAGGTGTTCGGATTAAGTTGATAATCAAGGGTCTAACATCGATCGCACTCGTCTACAGATCGTTCATTGCTCAATAGATATACAATCTATATGCTGATGAGTGATGTGTCGTTTTATCCGATGCGGCTCGTCAAACGATTTTTAATTTGGCATATTGGTGATTTTGGGATCTGTGTCTCTGGGTCGATTATGCCTGGATATTCAAAGGTATATTTGATTTCATGGGAAGAGTGAAATGATGAGAATTCGGCATTTGGGTTTATTCAGCGCGATTTGTCTTGCATCAATTTGTTTCACCCCTCTTATATGGTCCGCTACCGCATTTTCATTACCTTATCATTTGAAGCTGAAGGCGCCGATAGCTCTTTGGTTCAATCGGGCCAGGAGGCATTTGGGACATCGGATGGCGACCGCTTGACTTCGGATTGCGATAATTTCAAAGCGTCTATTGATTTGTTGACATATGAATATACCGGCGATGCGATTACTCCTGAGGTCTCTGTTTTCGGCGCCGATGGATCTGTGTTAGTTTACGGTATCAATTATGATGTCATGTATTCAAATAATGTTACCCCTGGCTGCGCTGCTATAGATGTAAATGGGCTAGGGAATTACGCTGGCGTTTCTGTCCGGTTGTCGTTCCAGATTGTTCGTTCTTCTGATAGTAAAATTGCTCTTCCTGGTTCCTGGGCCTACCAAAATGGTAAATGGTGGTGGAGATATGAAGCCGGTGGGTGGCCGTCAGATTGTTTTCTGATCATTGGCGGGGCGGAATATTATTTTGACTCCGAAGGCTACGCAGCCACTGGCTGGAGATACCTGGGTGATGGATGGCATTTATTCTCTGAGTCCTGTGCGCATTTGAAGGGATGGGCTGCCACCGGTGGTCATTGGTTCTACCTTGACGAAACATCAGGTTCAATGAAGACCGGCTGGGTTTTAGTCAATCATAATTGGTACCATTTGGACGTTTCGGGCACTATGCAGACTGGCTGGCTGCTCCTTGGTAATACTTGGTATTGGCTTGAGCCTTCTGGATTAATGGCTACGGGCTTTAAGCTTGTTAACGGCGCGTTGTATCATTTCTCTCAATCTGGATTCATGAACACTGGTTGGTTTGTTGACGACGAGACATGGTATTGTGCCAATGACTCTGGAGCGATTCGCGCCGGATGGTTTTACTATGGCTCTAACTGGTATTGGCTTGATCCCAACAATAATGGCGCCATGCTCCAAGGTTTTCAAACTGTGAATGGCTCTGTTTATTATTTGGATCCCGATAGCGGTGGTGCATTAAAGTGCAATGCCTGGGTCTTTTCGCAAGATGAAAACGCGTATTATGCGTGCGGTAGCGGTGCAATTGTGCTTTCGGGCGTCAAGGACGGCGCGGGCGCAATTAAGCTCAGGGATCTCGAGGGAAAGCCTGTCGCTGGCTGGTGTTGGTCCTCGGCTGCTCAGATGTGGTTTTACACAGACTCAGATGGAGTGCTGCAGCACGGTTGGCGATTCATTGACGGTAAGTGGTATCACCTCGATTACGAATCTGGAGCTATGAATACTGGCTGGTTCCTCGATAATGATGGAACCTGGTACTATCTTATGTCTTCTGGACAAATGGTAAATGGCTGGAACAGAATCGGAGACGCCGAGTATTTCTTTAATGCCTCAGGTGCTTGGGTGGAGCCTGAGCACTCCGCGCGCACTTCCTTGCAGTCCCAGATCGTTAATCGTTGCTATAGCGTTCCTTCCCCCGGGGCGGGACTGTGCTCGGAGTGGGTTAGCCATGTGTTTTACCCTGTGCTGGGGTCATATCCTAACGGCGACGCATGCGACATGCTCTGGAATTGGTGTCACGGCCGAGATATATCTCAGCTTAAAGTTGGAATGATCGTTGCGGTCCCTACACATACTCATTCAAGTGCGGGTGCCCGCTGGGGTCATATTGCAATTTATATCGGAAACGGTATGGTTATGGATGATATCGGTTGCATCAGGACAACATCACTTGCTTGGTGGCTGAGCTACTACCACACTACCGCTATACCACAGTGGGGCTGGGTTTTAAATACGCCTTTGGAATGATATGGCTTTCTCTAGCTTTCGGAAATCAATCTCGAAGGCAAGTGTTCTTATGTGCTGTTGTTTTGCCCTTTCACCAAAACTGACGCGATCCTGTACCCGGCCTAACGGATGGTGAAATAACCCGAGAGGGCCACTCGGGCACGAGACGTCAAGATGCGTAATGCCGAAAAAGTGGAAATGTACGGTTGACAAAACCATAGACACACACTAAAGATCCCCGAGGTTCGGCAGAGGACAAAAGCAAGATGGGCAAATGCCGCCTCGATTAATTTGCGAATGAATCTTGACTGGCCTTAAACAAGACCTTTGCTTTAATTTTCAAATTACATTCCAATAGCCAAGGGAGATCTCGCTGATGATAGGTAATTCTTCTAATTATTCAATTAAAATTAAACCCGTTAAGGGTGCGTTCTGTTATCTGTATCGCAATGTCCTTAGGGGTTGTGAAAAGGGCTTTTCTGTTTTTGAAATCGAACTAGAAGATCCAAATAGCAGCTTTTATCCAAATACCCTGCTTCCGATTGCAGGGATTCTAAGTAGTTTTGGTCATAAATATCAGTTTAAGTTTAAAAACGATGAGCCGGATTATGGGGTTAACGCTTATGGCTATGCTGAACGTGCGGGGATTTTCAATCCATATAGGGATCCGGAGAAAGTCCGCTCTGATTTTTTCCTAGATAAAGTATGGCTGTTTGACGCTGATACTCATTACGATATAGTTACTGGTATCGTGAACTCTCTGAGACAGCGAATTGCCCTTGCACCGGGACTTTTGAATGCTCTTGAGCTTTGTTTGAACGAAATATCCGATAATGTGCTAGTTCATTCCTCGAGAGACGAGGCTACTATTCCATCCGGTTTTATCATGGCTCAAGTCCATTATAAAACAAATAAAATAGCCATTTCTGTTTTTGATAATGGGATTGGAATCCAAGAGTCACTTTCTCGTGGTGGAAGAATGACGGATACAGTTGAAGAGGCTATCAATATGGCTTTTGAAAGAGGGGTTACAGATGGAAAGGGAGCCGGGAACGGTTTATGGCTTTTACGAGAGGTAGTTAAGCAGGGACTCGGGTCTATTCCTGTTGTTACTTCTGGAACAAGCTTGGATGTTATCCATAAAGAAGGTGTTGAAGATATTCCGCATCTAAGACAGTTCAACTCTACTAGCGGGACGACTCTTGTTGATTTTCAATTATTTCCTAGCAGTGCCATTAACTTGAATGTAATTATGGGTGGCGCCTCACCTGTCGATTTATGGACTGAAAATCATGAAGTAGATGATTTTGGTAAAACGATAAAGCTGAATGTTAAAACTGAAGCTCATGGTTTAGGAAGTCGTTCCGATGCGAAGCTTTTTAGAACTGTTGTAGAAAATGTTCTTGCCGACCAAGATATTACTGTGCTGCTTGATTTTAATGATGTTGAAATCGTCAGTATGTCTTTTGCGGATGAACTGATTAACAAGTTGAAAGAGCGGATTGGTGTTGACCAATTTAATAGGCGTGTACGAATCGCCAATCTCTCCAGTGGTTGTCAAGCTGTCTTTAATGGCATTATTGAGTAGTTATATAAGTTATCATTGGTAGCCAGGTAGATTTTAACCAAATCGTATATTAATACCTTTTGGGATAAGGGCCTTTCGATTTTTCATCCGAGTACTCTCAGTGCCTACTCATCTTATTAATTTGTCGTTCTTTGACCATTGTTGCATTAAGAAGGATTTATGAATTGCTTTAAAAGCCTTTTGTTGAATTATTTTCAAGATATTCGAGACAATATCAGCTTATTAAGTGGGCGACAGCTTTGTTTAATAGTCGGTGGTTTTCTCTTTCTGTTAATTAATTCAATTTACTGGTACACATTCTCACATCGCCTATTGTCGGTCTTTTTTTCGGCTTTACTATTTGTGCTGTTTGCTTTTTTTGTATCTGCCGCTATCGGTCGTAATTTTGACCAGGTTAAAGAGGCTAGGTTATTCTTAGCTTCTTTAACCATTTTGGGTATTCTGTTTTCTGGCGTATTTACACCTCTCTCTGCGCCCGACGAGGATTTCCACTTTACCGCCTCCTATGCATTGTCGAATTTTATATTGGGAAAGGGATATCAAAGTGAAGACCCTTTATTAATGAGGCAATCAGACGCCGAGTTTTATAATGAGTTCGTTCATAACTTGGATTTAGCTTCTGACAACTACAGCTACCTCAATAGAGAATATTCTCAGCTTTTCGTTAGTTCTAATTCGGATATTCAAACTATAACTGGCAGATCTCATTCTGTTTCAAATAATCTCCCCCAGGAAAAACTGCTTTCCGCTCTTGGTATTACTGTGGCGCGTTTGCTAAATTTAGGGCCTGCTTATCTATATCTTTTCGGACGTCTATTTAACCTGGCCTTCTATATCACATGCGTATATATTGCATTTAGGATTACTCCTATTGGCCGCAATATTATTGCTGTCATTAGTTTGTTTCCTATGTGCTTGCATCTTGCGGCTTCTTATTCGTATGACTCTTTTATTATCCCTATGTCGATCCTGCTGACTGCGCTTTGTTTAAGGTCTATTAAGGCGGAAGGTCTGTTTTCTCTAAAAGAAGGTTCTCAGATTCTTTTTGTGGCTATGCTCCTCGCACCGTGCAAGGTGATCTATACATTAGTTGCATTGCTGGCTTTATTTATTCCTCAAAGGCGTTTTCGCTCTAGAAAAGAAGAACTGTTCATTAAACTTGGCTGCATGATGCTTGTCGGTATGGTTCTAGCCGGAGGCCGGCTCCTGGCCTATTGTGCAAATTCTACTTCTGCGACTTCGGCTGTTAATAATCACTTGGATTTCAGGGGCGATCAGTCCGGCCATTTTTATACCGTCTCTGATGTTGTGCAAAACCCTTTGAAGTTCGTAAAGATGCTATATCTGTCTCTGGATCACTTTGGATTTGAGTATCTGCAACGTATGGTGGGGGGATCTCTTGGTTGGTTTCAGGAAGAAATAGTTTCACCTTATATTTATGTCGTGGCTCTGACCATGGTGATGGGCATGAGTGTCATATCATCTGATGATGACGGTGACGTTCTCTCTTTTTCTGCTAGCCTAGCTGGCATTGCCGTGTTCGTTATTGGTCTTGTTCTGGTCATGTTGACCCTTCTTGTGTCATGGGTGTTCAATACAGAGGGGCTCATTACGGGTGTTCAGGGTAGGTATTTTCTTCCGTATCTCCCTTGGTTGCTCATTTCTTTTAGGACAAGTAGGCTCAAGTTTGATGGAAACCTGTTTCCCTATTTGCTAATGGCCATGCTGTTCTTAAACTTCTACAATTTAACTCGGATTTTTTCAATAGCACTTACGCTCTAGTTTTATAGGGGAAATTGTGTCATTTAAAGTGAATGTAAAAACTGGATTGAGGCGTCTTAAGTGGGCGGCATGGGGTCTTGTTCATCAGGGTTTTTCCGATTTGAGAACTTCCGCTCTTGTTGCCGTAACTGACTTTGAGGTAAATGATGGCCGCCTTCATCTGCGCGGTTGGGTTAAGTCTTATTTACCCGAGGATTCAGTTTTTTCAATTTCAGTTAAAGATAAAGATGGGCTAGTTTATTCCTTTCCCGTGGAGTTTGTTGATAGCCCTGCCGCAAAAAACTATTTAGGACTTGATGAAGATCCTAAAATTGGATTTTTTTGTGTCCTCGATTACCTGTCTTCCTTGGATTTAGAAGTTTATTTGTGTGCAGAATGGTCGATGGGTTTTAAGGACACGAGGCTTGGCGTTCTTAAGGCTAATTCAAGTTCCGCTGGCACTGTTTCAGTCGTTAATCCGTATCTTGAGGGACAGATTGGTTCTGTCGAATTAGGTTCACTTTGCTATTTGGGTCAACTGCCAAACAGGATAACTGTTCCCGATAATTATCATGTGGATATCGTTGTCCCCGTGTTCAATGGCCTTGAATTGCTTAAATCGCTTGTCATCAACTTGAGTAATACAAAGATAGCTCATAGCGTTTATTTTATTGATGATTGCAGCACTGATGATGCTGTTCCCGCCTTTCTTAATGAGCTTTGCGAAAAAGATCCTAGATATCAACTAGTTAGCGCAAAAGAAAATGGCGGTTTCGTCAAGAGCGTAAACCTTGGGCTGTCGCTCACTACTGGCGATGTTGTGCTGCTTAATACCGATGTGCAGTTGCCTCCGTTATGGCTGGAGCGTCTCGTCGCTCCTTTGTTGCTTGATGACAAGGTTGCTTCAGCGACTCCTTTCACGAATAGTGGCACCATCTGCAGTTTTCCTAGATTCCTTGAGAATAATTCGCTCGCTTTTGGATTGGATGTTGTTGAGATTGATTCGATTTTTTCGCATTTCCAACCTATATATAACGAGGTGCCCACTGGTGTAGGCTTCTGTATGGCATGCAGTCGAAATGCCCTTGATGCTGTTGGATTCTTAGATTCGGATACGTATGGAAGGGGCTTTGGAGAGGAAAATGACTGGTGTCAGTCTGCGATAAAGGCTGGCTTTAAAAATGTAATGGTTGAGAATTTGTTTGTCTTCCATAATCATGGAGCAACATTTCAAAGCGATGAGAAGAAGGCTTTGATCGAAGATCATCTCAAAAAACTGAATCAAAGGTTCCCTAACTACAATGTTGATGTCGCGAGATATTGTGAAGTGAATCCTCTTAAGGAACTCCGTTCGTTTGCTTACGCTCAGGCTTTCTTGAAAAACATTTTGGGTTCTAAGACTGTTTATTTGACTCATGATTTAGGGGGAGGAGCGTCTTCCTATTTAAAACGTAGAATTGCGGCTGACCTTGCTGCCAATAAATGCGCAGTAACAATTGAGTATTCTGTGTTTGAACGTATTTTTCACGTTGCGATTCAAAGTGGCGATAAACAAATTCAATTTGTTTCTTCGACTTTGTCTGACGCGCTTGATGTGGTCTGTTCTTCTGCTGATAAAATTGTTGTAAACGAGCTCGCGTCCTATCCTCATCTCGGACGTGCACTTGAAGTTATTACTGAACGAGTTGAATCATACCGCTGTGTTCTTGAAGTTCTAATCCATGACTATCTCATGATTTGTCCGAGCATTAATCTTATTAACAGCAGTAAACGGTATTGTGGTTTACCCGGCATTTTTTGCGATTGCTCCAAGTGCTATCGAAATGAAAAATTCTATGATGTCTATGAAGACTCAATTGTTGCCTATCGAGTTAAGTGGCGCCGTCTGCTTCTCGATGCAGAAGAAGTAGTCGTTTTCTCGGAATCTTCTCGTCGTTACTTAGAAAGTGCATTCGGTGATATTGGAAATATTGTCCTTAGACCTCATGAAGTGCCGTCATTAATTTCAAATAAACCAGCCAAGAAGGCGCCTGGCGACCCTATCGTAATTGGGTTGATCGGTAGGCTTACCGAACATAAGGGTTCCCTCATTATTAAAGAATTGCTTAATGAGATTGAATCGCGTGATCTCAATGTTTCAATCTCTCTGATTGGTAAGACCGATGATGATTTTGAGATAAAGTCAGATCATTTCATTGAGTTTGGAGAATATCGACTCGAGGAATTGCCCAAATTAGCAGTTGAGAGTGGGGCTGATATTTTCTTCTTCCCAAGCGTTTGGCCAGAGACATTCTCCTATGTTTGTTCTGAAATTATATCCATGGGTTATCCGCTTGCGACTTTTGATTTGGGCGCTCAGCAAGAAAAGGCATCTGGTTATGAAAAGGGGCTGGTGCTTTCTCTTGGATTGTCTCCTTCGAATCTCTGTGACGCACTAGTGTCTTTTGCAAAAGACTGTCGAGATTTAATACAGTAATTGAGGTGCAATGGATTTTTCAATTAGTGAAACAGCCAAAATAAGAATGATTGATACTCTTACAAGTTTATTTCGAGGCGACTCGAAAGACAGCGCTTTGGTTTATATTTCCCCCGATTTAGGGGGTTCGGATTTCATCAGAGTTGTGAGTCCTTTTATAAAAAACCCGCTACTATCGGGTGTTTCAGTCTATTGTATTAAAGATTTATTCATTGACGGTGCTTTGAACGAAAGACGAATTTGTAACGCTTTTTATCGTTCTCATAATGTCACTTTCTTGGTTTCTAGAAATAAAATATCGATATCAAATGTCCATGAATTACGGCGTTTGCAAAAGAAATATTCTTGTTCAGTCATTGTCGATCTCGACGACGATTTGTTTTCGATGGACAGTACACATCCTCAATATGAGGAGTACCTACCTGAATTAGACAAGTTGAAGGAACTGCTCGGCTTTGCTAATTTACTTGTGGCCTCTACCCCTGAGGTTGTTCAAGGTGTTGAACGGGTCGGAGTGAATGTTAAGTCGATTGTTATACCCAACTGTCTAGATGATAGGATTTGGGTATGGGGGAAACGATTTTCTCAGTCTGATGATGGACCTCTTAGGGTTTTGTATTCGGGAACTGAAACTCACGATGCCGATCTTAAAATGTTGGCTGATTATATGCCCTCTATTGTGGATAGCGTATATGAAGCTACTGGCAGAAAACTTGAGGTCCATGTTGTTGGGGGCACCTTACTTGATTTGCCTGGACTGATCATCCACAGAGTGCCTCCTGAGTTGAGGAGATATGACCTTTATGTTGAATGGCTTTGCAATTTAGGAACGTTCGATTTTGCGGTAGCCCCACTTTGCCTTGATAATAAAATGAATCACGCCAAATCTAACTTAAAATTTCTCGAATATTCTGCGCTGGGGTTACCTTGTATCTATACAAATATTGAGCCTTATCGCAGAACGGTTACCCATGGTCTTGATGGGTATTTGGTTGATTTGAACTCCAAAGAAGGTTGGATTGAATCATTTTGCAGCCTTAGTTCTGATAGATGTCTTAGAGAGAAGATGGGAATGGCTGCTGAGAAAAAGCTGAAGAGTTTTTATCTTCTTTCAGATCATTTCGAAGACTGGGCTTCGTTAATTAATTAGACTACTTTTATTCGGTTTTTTTAATTATATTACATTTAAGTTTAAGTGTAATTAGCCTCGTGTGGCTCTTAGAGAGCCGCGCGGGGCTTGTTTCTTACATGGGCCTCCTCCGTGTTTTTAGCAACCGTTATCTACCGCGCTACAATGGTTAAAGAACTTAACTTTCTACGTAGACACTAGGGAGAGATTTGTTATGAAAGGCATCATCCTTGCCGGAGGGTCCGGCACCCGCCTGTACCCGCTCACGCTCGTAACCTCCAAGCAGCTGCTGCCGGTCTACGACAAGCCCATGATCTACTACCCGCTGTCCACCCTCATGCTGGCGGGCATCCGGGACATCCTGGTCATCTCCACGCCGACCGACCTGCCCAACTTCGAGCGCCTGCTCGGGGACGGCTCGCGCTACGGCGTGAACCTGTCCTACGCCGAGCAGCCGAGCCCCGACGGCCTGGCCCAGGCCTTCACCATCGGCGAGGACTTCATCGCCGGCGAGCCGTGCGCGCTGGTGCTCGGCGACAACATCTTCTACGGCAACGGCCTGTCGCGCCACCTGACGCGCGCCGTCCAGAACGCCGAGTCGGGCCGCGCCACGGTCTTCGGCTACCACGTGGACGACCCCGAGCGCTTCGGCGTCGTGGAGTTCGACGGGGAGGGCCGTGCCGTCTCCATCGAGGAGAAGCCCGAGTGCCCCAAGAGCTCCTACGCCGTCACCGGCCTGTACTTCTACCCGGGCGACGTGGCCGCCAAGGCCCACGAGGTCAAGCCGTCGGCCCGCGGGGAGCTGGAGATCACCGACCTCAACCGGATGTACCTGGAGGAGGGGACGCTGTCCGTGGTGACGCTGGGCCGAGGCTACGCGTGGCTGGACACCGGCACCATGGAGAGCCTGCACGAGGCGGCGGAGTTCGTCCGCGCCGTGGAGCACTCACAGGACCTGCCCGTGTCCGTGCCCGAGGAGATCGCCTGGGAGAACGGCTGGATCACGACCGAGGGGCTCAAGCAGGCCGCCGAGGCCTACGGCAAGTCGGTCTACGGGCAGCACCTGAAGAAGGTCGCCGCCGGCGAGATCGTCAACAGCCCGCGCGAGTACTAGGAACTGAGGAGACATACATATGGCAGAGGAGACCTTCTCCCCCAAGAACATCATCGTAACGGGCGGCTGCGGCTTCATCGGCAGCAACTTCGTGCACTACGTGGTGAACAACCACCCGGGCGTCCACGTGACCGTCCTGGACAAGCTGACCTACGCCGGCAACCCCGAGAACATCGCCGGGCTGCCCGCGGACCGCGTGGAGCTCGTCGTCGGCGACATCTGCGACGCGGAGCTGCTGGACAGGCTGGTGCCGGGCCACGACGCCATCGTGCACTACGCCGCCGAGAGCCACAACGACAACTCCATCGCCGACCCGGAGCCCTTCCTTCGCACCAACGTCGAGGGCACCTTCCGCCTGCTGGAGGCCGTCCGCAAATACGGAATCCGCTACCACCACGTGTCCACCGACGAGGTCTACGGCGACCTGGCGCTCGACGACCCGGCGAAGTTCACCGAGGAGACGCCGTATCACCCGAGCAGCCCGTACTCGAGCACCAAGGCGAGCTCCGACATGCTGGTCCGCGCCTGGACCCGCACCTACGGCCTGCGCACCACGATCTCCAACTGCTCCAACAACTACGGCCCCTACCAGCACGTGGAGAAGTTCATCCCCAGGCAGATCACCAACATCGTCGACGGCGTGCGCCCCAAGCTCTACGGCCGCGGCGAGAACGTCCGCGACTGGATCCACACCGAGGACCACTCCAGCGCCGTCTGGGACATCCTCACGAAGGGCCGCATGGGGGAGACCTACCTCATCGGCGCCGACGGCGAGAGGGACAACATCACCGTCCTGCGCATGATACTCACGGCCATGGGCCGCGACCCCGAGGACTTCGACTGGGTCGCCGACCGCCCCGGCCACGACCGCCGCTACGCCATCGACAGCACCAAGCTCCAGCGCGAGCTCGGCTGGAGGCCGGCCCACACCGACTTCGCCGAGGGGCTCAGACAGACCATCGAATGGTACGTGGCCAACGAGTCCTGGTGGCGCCCGGCCAAGGAGGCCACCGAGGCCAGGTACCGCGCCCAGGGGCAGTAGGCCCCCCGGCGCCCTTATGGGGCTGTCTCTTATACACATCTCCGAGCCCACGAGACGTAAGCACAGATCTGGTATGCCGTGTTCTGCTTGAAAATTGGGGGGGGGG
>NZ_JBQKHC010000029.1:0-11479 GCF_052118485.1 Collinsella sp. LCP21S3_C7
CGCAAGTGTCCGGCGAGGGGGCGGCTTTGTAAAGCCGTTTGGCCCCACCCGCATAGCGGGTGGTTTCTGATGCGGCGCGCTGTGCGCCCCGCACAGGCTAAAGCCTTTAAATGAAAGGGCGCAGACCTTATGGTCGCGCCCTTGAAATTGAACGTCAGATTGCCGCGTGTACGGGTTTGCAGCGTCGGGCCGTTACGCGGTTTGGTAAAACCGCGTAACAGATTACGCAAGCTTTGCGCCGACAATCTTTGCCGCGGCAGGCTTATCGAAGTTGCCGCCGGTGGCCTTGCCGAGCGCCCCCATAACCTGGCCCATCTGCTTCTTGGACGTGGCGCCCAGCTCGGCGATGACCTGCTCGATCAGAGCCTCGAGCTCCTCACCCGAAACCTGCGCAGGCAGTAGGCTCTCCAGAATCTTGACCTGCTCGGTCAGGTTGTCGGTACGATCTTGATCGGTACCGGCCTTGATGGACATCTCCAACGTCTCGCTTGTCTGCTTAATCAGGCGCTTGATCATGCTGTTGACGTCTTCCTCGGTCACGTCGCGGCGCTCGTTGACCTCGATGTTCTTAACCTCGGCCTTGACCTGGCGAATGATAGACAGGCGAACCTTGTCCTTGGCCTTCATGGCGGCAATCATTTCCTGCTGCAGCTCTTCGTTGGTCATCTGCAAATCCTCCTCAATAGTGTGGGCGGCACTCGCACGAGCACCGCCCCTTGATTACTCAGTCGTCGACGAATCGTCGGTCGAGCTCTTGGTGACGCCCTTCAGGCTTACGTTATAGGGCACGTCCTTGGGCATGGGGTTGACGGTAATGTCGGCATCCTTCGTGTACTTCTCCAGCCACTCGTTGTATGCCGTGCCCGATGCCTGGGTCTTCACCACATTGGAAACGTACTTCTTAATAGCCTTGGGCACCTGATTGATGTCATCGACCTGGCCGTCGACATGGAAGTAGTCGGTGCACTTGATGATGTGGTAGCCATACGTCGACTCGACCACGTCGCTCACATCGCCCTTGTTAAGGCCCTCGAGCGCCGTCTGGTAGCTGTCGACAAAGGTGGTGAGCTTATCCCAGCCCACGTCACCCTTCTTCTCCTTGGAACCGGTGTCGTCGGAATACTGCTTCACGGCATCCTCAAAGCTCAGCTCGCCGGAGTTGATCTTATCCAGGCACTCCTGCGCCTTGGCCTTGGCGGCGGCCTTGTCCTCGTCGGAAGCGTCGGAATCAACCTTGATCAGGATGTTCGACGAGCGGCGGGCATCGTTGTAGTTAGACAGGTTCTCGTTAATGTAATCGACAATCTCGCTGTCCTTGGGCTTGCTGGTGGGAGCAACGGCATCCTTAAGCTTCTGCTGCGCCAGGCTCTCCTTGAGCGAGTCCTTGTAGGTGTCCTCGGTATAGCCGTAGGTCTTAAGGGTCTCCTTAAAGGTCTTGGCGCCGCCCGCGCTCTTGCAGGCGTCCTTCCAAGCCTTCTCTACCTCCTCGTCCGAAACCGTCACGCCGTTCTCCTTCTGCGCCTGCTGGAGCAGAATCTGCTGCGTATAGGAATCGATGAGCTGTTTGCGGTACTTCTTGGGCGTCAGGTCGTTATTGACCAGGTACTGCGCCCAATCCTTGTCCTTTGTGTAGCCATAGGACGTGCGCATGCTCATGATCTGCTTGGTTACGGTGTCCTCGGTGAGGTTGGTTCCGTTGATAGTAGCAGCCACGCCGCCGGTCAGTTTGTAACCCGAGTTATTGTTCTCGGTCTGCGACATCAAACCGGAGCACGCCATGGCCGAGACGGAAAGCAGCATCGCCAGCACGCCGATAACCACCAGGACGATCTTGACGGTCTTGGACACATAGGTCTTGCGCTGCTTCTTGCGAGAGCTGGAGGCGGCGCGGGACCGTTGCTCGGGCGTCGGTGCGGCCTCTGGGTTCTTTTTCTTGTTTGCCATAGTTGGCCTTTCGCATCACGAATCGAACAAACGTCATTGTGTCACAACGCAGCCCCGCGGCACACCTGGTGCATGGGAGACAGGTTAATCTGCACCATTTTGGTGCAAAGGGGACAGCTCCGACAGCTGGGGACGCTCCTTTTCTGCCGGCAGTTAGGGACAGCCCCCAAATGCCAGTCTTAGAAGTGGCGGCGGATGGCGTCGACCATGCCCTGGGACGAAGTCTGACCGAGCACGTCGGCTGCGGCGTCGGCATCCATAAAGATATTCATAAGCGCTTGCAGAGCCTCGACCTGGCCGCCCGGCTCGGCAATACCCAGATTGATGATGATCTGCGCCGGCACGGGGGCACCCATGCCCGCCATAGCATTGAACGTCACGGGCGCGGAGGGCTTCATCACCGCGATATAGGGCTTAGCCACAAACCCCGGATCGGTATGCGGAATGGCAATATTGGCCGCCGGCATAGCGAGGCCCGTGGGATAGATGTCCTCGCGCGTACGGACGGCATCGAGCCAACCGGACGCAATGTAGCCGCGCGGAGCAAGCTCGCCCTCGAGTCGCGCAAACACCTCATCCGGCGTCGCGCACTCCCAATCAAAAAACACCAGCTCAGGCGCGAATAGCATCTCGGCGTTATCCGCCATACCGTCCTCCAAAGTTGCATGAGGTTCACAATGCCCCATATGATAGCGAAACCAGACAGGCAAGGTTAGCCGAGGATCCCAATCATCTCGAGTGCGCGGGCAGGCGTCAAGCACACCTCGGGCATCGCCTCCAGCATGCGCCGGTCGCTCGTGACCACGTAGTCAACATCTGCCGTCTCGCCCGAAGCGATGATGAGGTTGTCTTCGAGATCCGGCATGCGCTTGCCAAGCATGCGCGCCATCTCGCACTCCGCCAACGAAAGCGGAGAGGCGGTTGCCACCTGCATCATGTGCTCAATGCAGGCCCATGACGCCGAGGTAAACGACACGTTAATCCCATTCGCATTCCGCCGGGCTAGTCGCCGGGGCAAAATATAGAACACATCCTTTGCCGTCGTTGGGGCATACAGAAGGTCAATCATTCCTGCCTCGGCCAGTTCAACCAATCTTTTCGCTTCGTCGAACGCCCCCTCTTGCAGGTAATAATCGAGCCAAACGTTCGTATCTACCAAGAGATGCTTTGCCTCGATCATCGACAATTCGCCTCAATATCGGCAATCATCGCGTCATACATATCATCTCGTACGGCATCCCAGTCTTCCGCCGAAGATTCTGCCGATGCGAAATCCGACGCGCTCAGCCCCAACGAGGAAAAAGCTAGGCCACACCCCTGCTCAGCCAGGCTCTCCGCGCGGGGCGCCTCACGCTTATCCGTCACCATAAATCCCGGCAACGCTTGATGCTCGACAAGATAGGCCCAAAGCGCACGAACGGCATCGCTCGGCCCCAATCCATTGCGTGTCAGGACCGCATCGCCACCAGCCTTGAGCATAGGATCGATTCGTGTGTTGAGCTGCACCGTTGCTGCACCCATAGCGGCTCCTCTCTACTTGCTAGCAGTATAGCAAACATAAAAGGCCACGCAAAAGGGCCCCGCCCACACACGGACGAGGCCCTATCGGATTTCTTGGAATGGGAATGGTGCCCGTCACGTTATCCAGAGCCCAAAATCAAAGAGGTATTAAGCTGATTGGGGCACATGTGATTCCATATGCCCCAATCAGCTTTTTGATAGTTTACATTGCAAGGAAAACCAAGCGAATCCTTTTACGCACGATGGCGCGCCGGGTCAATTGCCACCTTGCCGCTCTCCAGCACGTGGACGCGGCCGTCGGCGAGCATCTGCACGACCTCGGGATACAGCACGTGCTCGATCGCATGGATGTGCTCCTCGAGCGTGTCGACATCCCAGCCTTCCTCAACGGCCAGCACGCGCTGGGCAATGATGGGGCCGTTGTCGTAGATCTCGTTGGCAAAATGCACGGTCACACCGGTCACCTTGACGCCGCGCGTAAAGGCATCGTCGATCGCATGCGCACCGGTAAAGCTCGGCAGCAGCGCCGGATGCAGATTGACAACGCGGTTGGGGAACGCCGCCAGCAGCGGCGTATGCACCATGCGCATGTAGCCAGCCATGACCACATACTCGCAACCGCGCTCGAGAAGCTCGTGCGCAATAATCTCGTCGGCGGCGATAGGGTCGGCGTAGACATCCTTGGAGAGCGTCAGCGTCTGGATACCCGCACGCTCTGCACGCTGCAGGCCCTTGGCCGAAGGACGGCTCGACACCACGAGCTCGATCGAAGCATTGAGCTTGCCGGCGGCGATCAGGTCGATCAACGCCTGTAGGTTGGTGCCCGAACCGCTGATGAGCACGCCGATCTTGAGCGGCTCGGTGGTATCGGTGCCGGTCGGACGGGTATAGGGCGCAAAACCCAGGCCCTCGGCGGCAGCCATCTGCTCGTTAGCGCTCATCGGAGTACACGACCTTACCGGAGCCCTCGACGCATTCGCCCACGCGGAACGGCTTCTCGCCCAGCGCGACCAGGGCATCGGTTACCGCGGCCTCGTCTTCGGGGGCGACAATCAGGCACAGGCCGACGCCCATGTTGAAAGTCTTGCATGCCTCGTTGGGCGTAAGCTCGGCCTGGTGCGAAACATAGGTGATGACGGGCGGAATGTCCCAGCCCATCTCGGCGCCATTGCGGGTGACCACGGCGTCGACGTCGTCGGCCAACGCACGGTTAAGGTTCTCGGTGATGCCACCGCCGGTGATATGGGCGATGGCGTGCACCGGAGCGCCGCCGCGGAGCAGCTCAAGAATCGGCTTGACGTAGATGCGCGTGGGGGCCAGCAGAGCGTCTGCCAGTGATGCGCCGCCGAGCTCCTCGAGCGGACGGCTCAGCTCCTCGGCCTTAGCGGCGGCCTCGGGCGTACCAGGCTTGATGCCGTCAACGCCGATGACCTTACGCACGAGCGAGTAGCCGTTGGAGTGCACGCCGGTGGAGGGAAGGCCCAGAATCACGTCGCCGGGGCGGACGTTGGCGGGGTCGAGCATCTTGGGACGGTCGACGACACCCACGGTAAAGCCGGCGAGGTCGTAGTCGGCGGGAGCCATGACGCCCGGGTGCTCGGCCATCTCGCCGCCCACGAGCGCGCAGCCCGCGAGCTTGCAGCCATCGGCCACGCCCTTGATGATCTTTGCCATGTGCTCGGACTCGATGTGGCCGATGGCAACATAATCCAGGAAGAACAGCGGCTCGGCGCCCGAAGCCAAAATGTCGTTGACGCACATGGCAACCAGGTCCTGGCCCACCGTCTCGTGACGGTCCATGATCTGGGCGAGGACGAGCTTGGTGCCCACGCCGTCGGTACCGCTGATCAGGATCGGGTCTTCCATATCCTTAAGCGCGGCGGCCGAGAACAGGCCGCCAAAGCCACCGATGCCGCCGATAACCTCGGGACGGTTGGTATCCTTAACCATTTGCTTAATAGCGTCGACGGCGCGGCCGCCCTCGGCGGTATCGACGCCGGCATCCTCATACGTCACATGCTTGCTGTCGCTCATCTGAGCCTTCCTCTCCCACTACCGTTTGACACACAGACGCCAAACAGTGCCCATAGTTGCCCTCAAGTTGGCGCACACGGTAACAACGCGCGCCGCCAAATCAACAAAACAGCAGGTAAAACCTACCAAAATAAACCTGTCCCTAAATGGCAGGTTTTAGGCCTCGCCGTGCTTCTCTTCCCAGCTGCGGTCATCGTATTTCTCGACCACGGCGTCGTCGCCAAAGTGCAGCGGCTTATCCAGGTTGCGGGGCTTAAAGCCCTCCATAAACTTGTCGCGGCCAAAGCTCTCGGGAATCGCCACGGGGTAGCGTCCGGTAAAGCACGCATCGCAGTAGCCGCCCTTGGGCATGACCTTCAGCAGGCCCTCGACCGAAAGGAAGGCCAGCGAATCGGCGCCAATGTACTCGCAGATCTCATCGACCGTCTTGTTAGCGCTGATGAGCTGCGACTGCACGTCGGTATCGATGCCGTAGAAGCACGGCCAGATGACCTCGGGCGAGTTGATGCGGATGTGAATCTCCTTGGCGCCGGCGTTGCGCAGCATCTTGACGAGCTGCACCATGGTGGTGCCGCGTACGATGGAGTCGTCGATGACGACCAGGCGCTTGCCCTCGATATTGTCGCGCAGTGGATTGAGCTTCATGCGCACGCCCATGGCACGCAGCTCCTGCGTGGGCTCGATAAACGTACGGCCCACATAGCGATTCTTGATGAGGCCCTCGCCAAAGGGAATGCCGCTCTCGCGCGAATAACCCTCCGCAGGCGGCAGACCGGAGTCGGGCACGCCGATGACAAGGTCGGCATCGACGGGCTCCTCGTGTGCCAGCTGACGACCCATGTCGTAACGGCAGGCGTAGACGCTCTTGCCATTCATGATGGAGTCGGGGCGGGCAAAGTAGACCTGCTCAAAGATGCAGTTAGCGGGCTCTTTGGCAGCGGGCACACCCTGCTCGGATACCAGGCCCTCGGCACTGATGCGCAAGATCTCGCCGGGACGGACATCACGGACATACTCGGCGCCCACGATATCGAGTGCACATGTCTCGGAGGCAACGACCCAGCCGCCAGCGCGCGTGACATGAGCGGCAGCGTCGACCGTCGCGGCGTCGTCTTGCGACGGTAGCTGCGAAACGGATGCGGCGTCGGCCTGGTCCAGGCCCTCGTCCACGAGCTTGCCCAGCACCAGCGGACGAATGCCATGCGGGTCGCGGAAAGCGTAGAGTGCCTGCTCGTTGATGAGCGTCATGGCGTAGCCGCCGCGCACGAGCTCCATGGTCTTGCGAATGCCCTCGCGCAGGTGGCCCGTACACTGGGTAAAGTAGCCAATGAGCTTGGTCGCGACCTCGGAATCCGAATTGGAGAGGAACGGCACGCCGAGCTCGATCAGCTGGCGGCGCAGCTCGTCAGTGTTAACCAGGGTGCCGTTGTGCGCAAGCGCGATGATGACGCTGTTGATGGTGGAAAGATGCGGCTGCGAGGCTTCCCAGCTCTTGGCGCCGGCGGTGCCATAGCGCACGTGGCCCACAGCCAACTGGCCGGAGAGCGTCGACAGGTCGGCGTTGGAGAACACGCGATCGAGCAGTCCCAGGTCTTTGCGAACCATAACCGTGCCGCCATCGCCCACGGCGATTCCCGCCGATTCCTGGCCGCGATGCTGCAGCGCACGCAGACCAAAGTACGTCAGTCGAGCCACGTCGCGATCGGGTGCCCACACACCAAAGATGCCGCATTCCTCATGCAGCTGGTCGGAGTCCGGATCATACGTCGACATGGTCGTCAGCCGTCCCGTAGCACGCTCGGCCGCGCGGATGGTTTCTTGAGACATGGCATCCCCTCAGAGCCTCGTTATTTGGCGTTACCTGCCCTATTATACGCACGGCAAGACAAGCACTCCCGCGCATGAACAGCGGTTTTTAAAAGCCCACCGAGCTTATAATCCGTTTTGCGGCCAAACATTTTATCGGGCAACCCGCCCTCGGGGCCAACGGTCCCGTATGTTTCCGTCGCGACGCGTCTCGCCCACCGTTAGGGCTTACATTGCTGCAATTGGGCCATTCGTCCTGTCTTTTAGCAGGTCGGCGGCGTATCCTTGTAACCTACAACAAAACGAGAAAGGTTCCGTATGGATCGAAACGAACTCGACCCCAGCGTCCCCAGCGCCACGGAGGTCAAGAAGATTCCCCTCATCATTAAGGTGTACGCCGTCCTGTGCATCCTGTCCGGCGTAGGCACGCTCCCTTCGGTCGGCGCCTTTATGTGGCGGGTCATCACCGCGCTCATCAACGGCAACGCCGCCGCCAAGCTCGGCGACAACACGCTCGTCGCGGTCGGCCTTATCGTCGCCGGCATCATGCTCTCGGCGGCGAGCGCGGTCATCTTGATCATCTTTGGCCTGGACCTCATCAAGAACCAGCGCCGCAACGCCGCGCGCCTGTCCTATATCCTTATCGCACTTACCGTCGTTGAGCTTTTGGTCGACGTGATGCTCCAGGGTATCGGGCCGTTCTTGCTGCGCCCCGCCATCCAGCTCGGCATCCTCGTCGCGCTTTCGGCCACTGTTGACCCAACACTTCGTCAGGAGCGCGAACTGCAGCGCCGCTTGCAGGAGATGCTCGATCGCGACGCCGCCGCCGAGGGTATGCTCGGCCGCGATGAGACCGGCGAGGGCTACATCAAGCTCAACTACTTCAACCTGTTCTGGGTATTCTTTGTCTGCTGCGTGCTCGGTCTGATCCTGGAGGACATCTGGCACATGACGGTCGACGATCCAGGCGTCTACCAGAACCGCGCCGGCATGCTATTTGGCCCCTTCAGCCCCATCTACGGATTTGGCGCCGTACTCATGACCATGGTGCTCAACCGCTTCTACAAAAAGAACCCCATCATTATCTTTTTGGTGAGCGCCCTGCTTGGCGCAAGCTTTGAGGTCTTTGTGGGCTGGTTTATGCAGACCTCGTTCGGTGTGGTCTCGTGGAACTACTCGCACATGAAGCTCTTTGGCATGCCCGATCCGCTCGCCGTGCTTACGGGCGGTCGCACCTGCACGGGCTTCGCCTGCCTGTGGGGTCTGGGCGGACTCATCTGGATCAAGCTGCTGCTGCCCAGATTGCTCAAGCTCATTAACATGATTCCCTGGAAGAATCGCTACTCAGCCACCGTCATCTTTACCATCATCATGCTGGTCGACGGCGTCATGACGCTGCAATCGCTCGACTACTGGTACCAGCGTGTCAACGGCACGGCCAGCGATATTCCCGTTGCGCAGTTCTACGGAAAGTACTTCGATAACGAGTATATGGAAAATCGCTTCCAGAGCATGACCATGAGCCCCAAGGACGCCACACGCGTGTAGCGAGCGCCGGCACAAAACAGCCCCAACACACCAAAGCCCGCTGGCAGATTTACCTGAACTGCCAGCGGGCTTTTGCTATAGACGTACACGGGTTGCCGGCTAGGCGTTACGCTTCGCGCTCGACCTCGCTCACGCACTCGTTCTTGATAGTGCCGACGAGCGCCTGCAGGGCATCGACCACATGCGGGCGAATGTCTCCGCCAATGAGCACGAGCATGATATCGTCGCCCACGGCAAGCTCGCCGCTCGCCAGCCATACGCGCACATAGCCGATGCCGGGCATCGCGCGCGTCGCCTCGATGGCAGCCTGCACCTTTTCGGCATCGAAGCCGAACACCATGCCGCCCACCTTGTGGCCCGGCGCCACGCCATCGGTCTCGACACCGCGCGCCTCGGACTTGGGTGTCGCACGCACCACGCCATTGTGCGTCAGGTACATGCCACACGCCGGCGCCGAAGCGTCGGCCTTGGCTTCGCGCAGCCACGCATCGACCGAAGGCATCAATTTGCCACTTTCAAGCATCGCTTTCCTTTTTTTCCGTCGTCGAGTAGCTAATTTGGGACGGGGCTCTTTTAGCTACCCCCGTCACCTAACCCAGCAAAATCATTCTGCATATCCGGGGTAGCTAAAAGAGCCCCGTCCCAAATTAGCTACTCTCGAACCACTTATTCCTCGACCGGCGTGAGTACCATGACGGCGCGCGTATTGCTAAATGACAGTGAGCGGCAGGTCACAAGTGTTACGACCTTGGTTGCCGAAGCGGCACGATCGGTGGCTTCGCTCGCCACGGCAGAGGCACCGTCAAGCATCTCGGACAGATAATTCGTCAGCCCGTCGTCGCCCTCAAAGTTGGTCGCGCGCGCCTTGGAGTACGTATCCTCAACCACCTTGGTCGCCAGCGGTCTCAGCTTATACGTGCCATCGCGCGTGATGTAGTACACGTACTCGATGCTGTCGAACGTCGCCTGGTCGGTGGTGTCCGAGATCACATTAAACATCGATCCGTCGTTCATATGGTGGCCGTAGATTGTCGTCTGCTGGTCCACCATGCCCGGCGCGACATCTTCGAAGTCCAAGAAAATCGCACCCGATGCATTGGACGTACCGTCAAACAGCGTGTTGAGGTATTTAGAGTTGTCCTTGGCCTGCACCACGGGATAGTTGATGTTGGTATCCGGCACATAAATCCATCCCACGATCTCGGGATTTGCCTTAGCAAGAGCGTCAAAATCGACAATCGGCACGCCGCTCGCATCCTTATCGCTCACGTACTGCTTCTCGATTTTCTGGTACGAATCGCTTGCCTGCTTATAGCCAATCTGAGCATTGATAAAGATGGCGGCAGCGGCGACAATCAGACCGATGCCCACGATGATGAGCAGAATGGGGATGATGGAGCGGCGCTTCTTACGCGGCGGCTCGGTGTAGCTGGACGGAGCGCCGCTCGGTTGCCTCGTCGACCGGGCCTGCTTCTTTGCCGTGCCATATGACGAGGGGCGAAACGCAGCCGGCGTATCCTGACGGCGATGGGACGTCGGCGTTACGGGGCGCGGCGCACGAGCCTGTTGAGGAGAGGATGCCCGACCCTGCTCCATGGAGCGGGCCGATCCCGACTTGGATGGATCGGGGATATGAGAAGCCGAGAAACGTTTTCCCTGATAGTCGGACATGACTCTCCCTATGATTACAACGGAACGGCAAGCCGCTTAGGCGTCAGCCATCTCCTGCTTCATCTTCTCGATAATTGCGCGATACTCGGGATCGCAAGCACCCAGAATCTGCGTGGCGTAGATGGCGGCGTTCTTGGCGCCGTTGATGGCAACGCATGCCACAGGCACGCCCGAAGGCATCTGCACCATCGACAGCAGCGAATCCATGCCGCCCAGATCACTCGTCTTCATAGGCACGCCGATAACCGGCAGCGGCGTAAAGGCAGCCACGACACCGCCCAGGTGCGCGGCCTTGCCGGCTGCGGCGATAATCACCTTGATGCCACGGTCGGCGGCAGTCGAAGCCCACTCGTGGACCTTCGCCGGCGTACGGTGCGCGCTGGCAATCACGAGCTCATAGGGCACACCGAGCGCCTCGAGCTCGGCGGTGCAGCCTTCCATAACGCCCAGATCGGACTTGGAACCCATGATGATCCCGACAACCGGCTTTTGATCTGCCATAAACAAAGACCTCCTGTTGAGAGCGGTGACGCGGCCAATCCGCGACCCTTAACTACTGAGAGTAGTATAGCTGCTCCCGTCCCTGCGGTCTGCGTGTGCCCCGCGGCGGTCTGGTGTTTTCATCTTCACTCCGGTTGCTTCGCAAAGTCGTTCAGATGAAAACACCAGACCGCCGCAGAGCACCTTCGACCTACCGGATATTGCCATGACGTACGTTGGCTGAAATATTAACGTGGGATCTGCCGTTCATTCGAACGGCAGATCCCACGCTCACTTTATTTCTCAACCCTAGTCATCGCGCAAAGCCCCTTCGACAGTACACGGTGCAGCCAAGTCACCACAGGCCGGGGGGGGGGGGGGGGGGGGGGGGGGGGGGGGGGGGGGGGGGGGGGGGGGGGGGGGGGGGGGGGGGGGGGGGGGGGGGGGGGGGGGGGGGGGGGGGGGGGGGGGGGGG
>NZ_JBQKHC010000030.1:0-9598 GCF_052118485.1 Collinsella sp. LCP21S3_C7
CACGAGGAGGCGCCAGGTTAAACTGAAGGGACTGACCCCGGAGGAGTTCCGGAGACAGTCCCTTGCGGCGTAGTTCTTATTTAAGCCGTCCAAGTTTTGGGGTGCAGTTCACACTACGTGCGGCGGGGGTTCTTTCGTCCTGCGGAGTGCGCCTGGGTGTGGGCTCCATAAGGAGCTTGGCCCTAGTGACCCCGCGCAGTTCTGTAGGAAAACCGCGCACCAGGAAGAGGTGCGTGCGCGGTTTTCCGGTTGCCGCTCGCCTGGGGTGGGACGGGGCGTACATTTTTGGGAGTTTTCAGCAGCTGGGTGCGCATGCATACGGGATTTTGGGCGAAAGTCAGGCGCCGTGAGCCGTATCCTGTAGAAAATGAGTGATCCCTGAGGTGCTGAGGGCTCAGAATCAGGGTTTTCAACGCGGTTTTGTGGGCCCGTTCCTGTTCCTTTGGGCTCCAGGATGCTGAAAACTCCAAAATTTGCACGCCGCCCACTGGGGTACCTGTGGGCAAAAAGCAACCGTCCAGCCGAAGTATGCATTCGACGGGACGGTTTATGCATATACCTGATTAAGGATACGCTGCGGATCTGTTAGAACTTGACGGTCGGTGCCTGGCGGGCAGCTTCGACGGCCTCGAAGCCCTGGCGCTCCTTAAACTGGAAGATGCCGGCAAAGATAACGGCCGGGAACGTCTGGATGGCGTTGTTGTAGCTGAGCACGCAGTCGTTGTAGCTCTGGCGCGCGTAGCTCACCTTGTTCTCGGTGTCCTCGAGCGTAGCCTGGAGCTGCATAAAGTTGGTGTTCGCCTTAAGGTCGGGGTAGGCCTCGGCCACGGCAAAGAGCTGGCGCAGTGCACCGGTCAGCACGTTATCGGCTTCCATTTTGGCCTCGGGGGTGGTGGCGCTTACGGCGGTGTTGCGCGCGTTGATCACGGCGGCGAGCGTGTCCTGCTCGTGCTTGGCGTAGCCCTTGACGGTCTCGACCAGGTTGGGGATCAGGTCGTTGCGGCGCTGCAGCTGCGTGTCGATGTTCTGCCAGGCGTTATCGATGCGATTGCGCTTGGTAACCATGTTGTTGTAGATGCCAGCGATGGCGCAGACGATCACAACGACAACAACGATACCGATGATGACGGGGGGAAGCATGATGTCTCCGTTTCGAATGGCAGCGGCATTTTGCGCCGGCCGTTGTTGGTATAACGTATCTAGTATACCCGCAACCTTTGGCGGTGCCGAACTTTCCGGTAAGCGTTTTGTTTCAACCAGGGAGGGGGCGCCAATATCGAACGGTTGGTACAGGTGTAAGATATGCGACAAATTACGGAATGCTGTCTACGCCTTGAGGATGGCGATACGGATGGACCTTCGCATCAAGAAAACCTATCGTGCCCTGTTCGACGCCTTTACCGAGCTTTTGGAAGAGCATCGGTTTGAGGATTTGACGGTTGCCATGCTTTGCGACCGGGCCCTGATTCGCCGCACGACGTTCTATAAGCATTTTCGCGATAAAAACGATTATTTTGCCTTCTATATCGATGAGCTTATGACGGGCTTGCCGCAAAACCAGACCGACGCAGCGGACGCGGAGCCGCTTGTGGATGTACAGGCGCTTCGCCATGAGGTCTTTGACGATGCCATGAATATGGTACTGGCGCATGAGCAGCTCATGGATAACCTTTTGGCGAGCAGCATGTCGGGCATGCTGACCGGCATGATTTGCGACCGCATCGCGCATTCCATCCGTGAGCGTGTGATGAGCTCGCTTGCCGAAGACGCCCTGGCGCCCGTTTCGCTCGAGACGACATCGGAATTTATCGCCGGTGGCATTATTCGAGTGTTCACAAATTGGTGGGAATCGGGCCACGATCTTGAGCGTCGACCCGAGATGGCCGACGTGGTCGATGCGCTGTTTGAGCGCACCATGACGCCGGTGAATCACTAAGGTGGCGGAGAGAGGGGGATTCGAACCCCCGGAACGCTCTCGCGCTCAACGGTTTTCAAGACCGCCGCATTCAACCGCTCTGCCATCTCTCCGTGAGTCGTAATGATAGCATCGTTTTGAATTTGCAACAGGGAAGGCGAACGATGACGATCACCGAAATCGACGAGAAGTTCATGCGCGAGGCGCTGGCGGAGGCGCGCGCCGCTGCGACAGTGGGCGAGGTGCCGATTGGTGCTGTGGTGGTGCGTGCGGGCGAGATTGTCGCGAGGGCGCATAATCGCCGTGAGCTCGACCAGGACCCTTCGGCACATGCCGAGTTTTTGGCCCTGTGCGCCGCCGCTCAGACGCTTGGGCGTTGGCGCCTTTCCGATTGTACGGTCTACGTGACGCTCGAACCCTGCTGCATGTGCGCGGGGCTTATGGTTAACGCGCGCGTGGGGCGTTGCGTGTATGGTGCGGCCGATGCCAAGGCGGGCGCGGTGGGCTCGCTGTATGACCTCAATGCCGATTCGCGCCTGAACCATCGGTTTAATGTGACCGCGGGCGTGCTGGCAGACGATTGCCGCAGGGTACTGAGCAGCTATTTTAGTGGGCTGCGTGACACCGATGGTGCTGTCTGCGGTTGTGGGGCCGATCTTGAGGCGCATGTCGCTCATGCCAAGGCACTTGCGGGTGTTGGGAATCTCGCCGACGAGACGCTCAACTTTGGTCCTGTGCAGCGCCGGCCCCGCCGTGTGCTGTTGGTGATCGATTCCTTTAAGGGCAGCGTTTCGAGCGCGCAGGCGGAGGCGGCCGTTGCCGAAGGCGTGTTCCAGGTGTGGCCCGATGCCGAGCTGAGCGCTTTGCCGCTGGCAGATGGTGGCGAGGGAACGCTCGATGCCGTCGCCGCGCGCGGCGGCGAGCTTTTGACCTGCGAGGTTGCAGGGCCCTTGGGCGATCGCGTGTCTGCCCGGATGCTGGTGGACGGCGAGCACGAGTCGGCTGTAGTTGAGATGGCCGAGGCGGCGGGTATTGGGTATTCGCCCTGCACGGAATCGGCGGCGCTTGCGGCTTCGACCTATGGCGTGGGCGAGCTCATGCTTCGCGCGGTCCGTGCTGGGGCAAAGACTATCTATATTGGCTTGGGCGGCAGCGCTACCAACGATGGCGGCGCCGGTATGCTGCAGGCGCTGGGCGCGCGTGTGGTCGATGATCAGGGCTGCGATGTCGCCCCCGGTCTTGCGGGCCTTGAGCAGGTAGCGAGCGTTGATTTGGCGTCGGCGCTTGAGGTACTGGGCGGCGTGCGTGTCGTGGTGCTCTCCGATGTCGAGAACCCACTCGTGGGGCGTCGCGGCGCGCTTGCGGTGTTCGGTGGACAGAAGGGTCTGCCGACGGGGGATGCCGAGGCCCTGGGCAAATACGACGGATGGATGGTCGGCTATGGCCGCCTGCTCGATGCGGCGATTGCTAGGGCGCGGGCTCAGGGGTTGTTGCGCACACCCGAGGGCGCACGGGCATTTGGCTCGGTGCTCGGCGTGCCCGGCGCGGGCGCGGCGGGTGGCTTGGGTGCCGCACTGCTGGCGCTCGGCGCCGAGTTGCGCTCGGGCGTGGAGACGGTGCTCGACCTCGTGGGGTTTGACGAGCGCGTGCGCGATGCCGACCTGGTCATAACGGGAGAGGGCAATATGGACGAGCAATCCGCCGCCGGTAAGGCGCCGGTGGGCGTGGCCCGTCGTGCGAAGCGATATAGCAAGCCGGTGGTCGCCGCCGTAGGCGGTCGTGCCGACAGCTTGGATGCGGTGTATGGACAGGGTATCGACTTGGTTCTGCCGGTCTGCCGCAGACCCATGCCCCTTGACCAAGCGCTCGACCCCCAGGAAGCCACAACCAACCTCATCTGTGCCGGCGAGGCAGCCGCTCGAGCCTACGACCTCGGCCGTATTCAAGTTTATCCAGGCAAGTTTCAATAAGTTGCGGTGGAATAGTTCCTGTTTTTGGCCTTGGCCGTAAAACAGGAGCTATTCCACCGCAACTCAAAAGTAGTCTTTTTGGCCCCGTCCCAAATTAGCTACCTTGCCCCATCGGGCAGGAGCGGGTAAGATATACCGAGCGCCAAGCGCGCTCGATGGGTTCGGATGACGACATGTTCCGAATCTGGTCAGGTCCGGAAGGAAGCAGCCATAAGGAGCCTCTGTCGGGCATCCGAATCCATCGAGCGCACGGGCGCTTTTTGGTGCCGCGATGCGGTCCCGGTGCCGGCGGGCTGTTTGGTGTCTCGCTGGTCCTCGGCTTTGCCTGCGGGATCGCTCGACTACCAAACAGCCCGCCGGCACCGGGACCACTTCGTCCAAAAATCACCCGTAGAGGGCGCATTTATCTGAAGAATTGAATCCCGTGTCTTGCGGCGCTTGCTGGCGTTGCCAAAACATCGGCTGCTACATGCCTTGGGCGCTAGTGACCGTCGCCCTTACATCTGTAACGAGTTGCTTACGCATCTCCAGGGCTCGCCGTACTATCATGAATCAGATTGAAGAGAGATGATGATAGGGAGCGCCTTTTTATGATTGAGCTGCTCAGGCGTTTTGGTGGTAAGTTTCGCCGGTATATGGTGATTGGCCCTGCGTGTAAGTTGATCGAAGTGATCTTTGACCTACTTACGCCGCTCGTGATTGCCCAGATGATCGATAAGGGTATTGGCGCACGCGATGTCAACGCCGTCGTCCACTACGGTATGGTGCTCGCCGCCATGGCTGTGATCGGCATCTCGTTTACGCTCGTCTGCCAAAAGATGGCGGCGCTCACCTCGCAGGGCATGGGCACCGACATTCGCGGCGCGCTCTACCAGCACATCAATAAGCTGGGTTATGCCGAACTCGATCGCTTTGGCACGCCGTCGCTCATCACGCGCATCACCAACGACGTCAACCAGGTGCAGCTTGCCGTGGCGCTGGGCGTGCGCATGCTCATCCGCTGGCCCTTCCTGGCGGTGGGCTCCATGTGCGCGGCCCTTGCCATCGACTTTAAGCTCGGCATCATCTTCTTGATTTGCACGCCCGCCATCGGCTTGGTGTTTTGGTTTGTCATGGCGCGCTGCATTCCGTATTACAAGCAGCTGCAGGCAAAGCTCGATCGCATCGCGCTTATCTGCCGCGAGGGCCTTTCGGGCGCCCGTGTGGTCCGCGCCTTTGTGCGCGAGGATCACGAGCGCGAGCGCTTTGCCCTAGCCGCCGATGAGCAGGCGCATGTTGCCATCGCGGTGGGCAAGCTCTCATCAATCCTTAACCCCGTCACGTTTTTGATGATGAACCTGGGCGTGTGCGCCATCCTGTGGGTGGGCGGCATCCAGGTCAACGTGGGCGAGCTTACGCAGGGCCAGGTTATGGCGTTCGTCAACTACATGACGCAGACGCTCACCTCCATCGTGTACGTCGCCAACCTGGTCGTAGTCTTTACCAAGGCGAGCGCCAGCGCGTCGCGCATCAACGAGGTGTTCAATTGTGAGCCGAGCATCACCGATGAGGGCAACCAGCCGGTCGCGCTGCCCAAGCCGAGCGAACTGGCGGGTGGCGCTGTTCCAGTTCCCGCACTGAGCTTTGATCATGCGAGCTTTTCGTTTGGCGCGGGCGCTGCCAACGCCGTCAACGATGTGACCCTGGAGCTGCCGGTGGGCAAAACGCTCGGCATTATCGGCGGCACGGGCAGCGGCAAGTCCACACTCGTCTCGCTTATCCCGCGCCTGTACGATGCGAGCGCCGGCAGCGTGAGCGTGATGGGCGCCGACGCGCGCACCTGGCCGCTCGACCAGCTGCGCCACGTGGTCGCGACCGTCCCGCAGCGCGCGTCGCTGGTGAGTGGCACCATCCGCAGCAACCTGACCTGGCGCGACGAGGCGGCAACCGACGAGGAGCTGTGGGCGGCGCTCGATATGGCGCAGGCCAGCGAGTTCGTACGCAACAAGCCGCAGGGCCTCGATGCCCCGGTCGAGGCGGGCGGCAAGAACTTTAGCGGTGGCCAGCGCCAGCGCCTGACCATCGCACGTGCCTTAGTGGGCTCGCCGCAGGTTCTGATTATGGATGACTCCGCCTCGGCGCTCGACTTTAAGACCGATGCGGCGCTTCGCCACGCCATCCGCGAGCGCAGCATGCGCGGTGCCGCCGAGGGCGGGCTGCCGCTGACGACCATCATCGTGAGCCAACGTGTCTCGACTGTTCGCGATGCCGACATGATCTGCGTACTCGACCACGGCTCGGTCGCGGGCTTGGGCACGCACGATGAGCTGTATGCAAGCTGCCAGCTCTACCGCGAGATTTGCCAGTCGCAGCTTCGCCGCGAGGAGCTCGAGGGTCAGCAGGGGAGTACGGCGCCCACGCCCGCTCCAAGCCCCGCGTCCGCCTCAGGCGCCCCGACCGCCCCCGCATTCGTCTGCGCAAAGGAGGGCTGTTAAATGAATCCCTACACTTCCTCCGGTTCGGTCGCCACGATGACGGCCAACGTGTCCGGCAACGATAACCTCAACGACCTGGGCGACGGCCCGCGCCAGCCCGGCGATCCCGAGCGCTATCCCGTGGGCGCGGTAACTCGCCGCCTGCTGGGCTATGTTCGTCCGCACCGCATTTCGTTTGTAGCGTCGTTTGTGAGTGCCGCCGCTTCGGTGATCCTGCAGCTCTACACGCCCATCCTCGTCGGCGAGGGCATCGACCTGATCGTCGCCGCCGGGCAGGTGGACTTCGACGCGCTGCTGCAGCTTGTCACCAAGCTCGCGATTGTCGTCGTAGGTGCTGCGGCTTTCCAGTGGCTGCAGGGCTACTGCGTCAACCGCCTGTCCTACGAGACGGTGCGCGACATGCGCGTGGAGGCGAGCGACAAGCTCAGCCGCATGCCGCTCAGCTTTATCGACAGCCATGCCCACGGCGACCTTATGGGCCGCGTGGTTAACGACGTCGATCAGGTGGGCGATGGCCTGCTGCAGGGCTTTACCCAGCTTTTCACCGGCGTTATCACCATTGTGGGCACGCTCGCATTTATGCTTTCCATCAACCTGGCCATGACGCTCGTGGTGGTGCTCGTCACGCCGCTTTCCATTTTTGCAGCCGGTGCTATTGCCAAGCTCTCCAACAAGAGCTTTACGGCACAGCAGCGCATCCAAGGCCAGCTCGGTGGTCATATCGAGGAATACGTGGGCGAGCAGAAGCTTGTCGACGCCTTTGCCTATGGCTCCAACGCGCAAGCGAGCTTCGATGCCCTCAATGCCGAGCTCTACACCGCGGGCGAGCGCGCGCAGTTTATGGGTTCGCTCTCCAACCCCGGCACGCGCTTTATCAATAACATCATCTATGCCGTGGTCGCTGTGATCGGCTGCGCGGGCGTGATCACGGGCGTGCCGGCGGCGCTTACGGTGGGCGGCGTGCAGATCTTTCTGTCCTATGCTAACCAGTACACTAAGCCGTTCAACGAGGTCACCAACGTTATTACGCAGATCCAGGCGGCGTATGCCTCGGCGCGCCGCATGTTTGTGCTGCTCGATGCGCGCGAGCAGGAGCCCGACGCGTCGGACGCTATAGAGCTTGCCGCACCGCAGGGCGAGGTCGCCTTTGAGCATGTGGACTTTAGCTACGTGTCCGACCGCAAGCTGCTGCAGGATATCTGCATCGAGGCCAAGCCCGGCATGCGCTTTGCCCTGGTCGGCCCTACGGGCTGTGGCAAGACAACGCTCATCAATTTGCTGCTGCGTTTCTATGATATCGATGCCGGCCGCATTGCGGTCGATGGCCGTTCCTTGCGTGACTACACGCGCGCAAGCCTGCGCCGTGCCTTTGGCATGGTGTTGCAGGATACATGGCTGTTCGAGGGCACGGTGGCAGATAACATAGCCTACGGCTGTCCCGATGCCACGCGCGAGCAGGTTATCGAAGCTGCCAAGCGCGCGCATGCGCACAAGTTTATCGTGCAGCTGCCGCAGGGCTACGACACGGTGATTGGCGAGGACGGCGGCACGTTTAGCCAGGGTCAAAAACAGCTGCTGTGCATCGCGCGCGTCATGCTCACCGACCCGGCGATCTTGCTGCTGGACGAGGCGACCTCGAGCATCGATACCCGCACCGAGCTGCAGGTACAGGCGGCATTCGACGAGCTCATGGCCGGTCGCACAAGCTTTGTGGTGGCGCACCGCCTGAGCACCATTCGCAACGCCGACTGCATTCTGGTGATGCGCGACGGCGAGATTATCGAGCGCGGCACACACGACGAGCTGCTGGCGGCAGACGGCTTCTATGCCGATCTTTACCGCAGCCAGTTTGCCCAGTAGGGGCCACCGATTAGCGGCCGGTGGTTTACATCTGTCACGTTGGTACTAAGATATTCATCTAATAAATTGCATTAGTGGCTTTAGTTTTGGGGGAAACGAGGCAACGTGACTATGACGTGCTCTTTGGTGGTTAACAGCAAGAGCGGTAATACCAGGATGGTTTCGGGCGCGATCAAGCGCGCTCTGCAGGCTGCGGGTGTTGAGTTTGTCCATGCCGCGGCGTTGAGCGACGATGCGGATGCAGATCAGGTTGCGCTCGAGGCGCAGGGCGCCTGCGCGGCCGACACGGTGCTCGTCGGTTTTTGGTGTGACAAGGGCGCGTGCACGCCTTCGGTCGCGGCGTTGCTCTCCACCTTGCACGGCAAGCGCGTCTTTTTGTTTGGCACCTGCGGTTTTGGCGCCGACCAGAGCTATTATCAGCAGATTATCGATCGCGTGACCTCCAATTTGGCCAATGATGCCGAGCTTGTAGGTTGGGCGATGTGCCAGGGCAAGATGGGCCCTGCGGTCAAGCAGCGCTACGAGGCCATGCTCGAGCAAGATCCCGACAACGCCCGCGCTAAGTTGCTGCTCGACAACTGGGTTGCCGCTAAGGACCATCCGACCAAGGAAGATCTGGACAACATAGCGGCAGCCGCCAAGAAGGCCGTGCTGGGCGAGTAGGTCTATCGCTGCCGCGCGTGCGAAATAATACAGAAGAAAAAGCCTCGAAATCCGAGGCTTCGGTAGTTTGTGTGACAAGGGGCTAGCCTAGGCAGCAACGCTCTTCGCTCCCTTCACGCCCTTCTTCCTCGCCTTCACCGGGCGACCCGGGAGCTGGGGCTGGCAGTCGCCGCACCTGAGCATGAGCAGGGCCACGAGGTTGTCGGTGTTGCGGAAGCCGTAGCCCATCCTCACCGTCACCTTGATCTTGTTGTTGATGGCCTCTACGCGCCCGTTGCTGATGCCGAGCTCGACTGCGGCGATGATGTCGTCGCGCCGGCGGCGCACCTTCTTCTCCACGGCGACGACCTTGGCGATCTTGCAGTAGGCGGCCCTGTGCATCCAGTCGTCGAGCAGCTCGGCGGCCTCGGAGCCGTCGGCTGCCCGGAAGACGGCCCGCAGGTCCTCCTTGAGCTCCCAGGCCCTGACCAGCCGCGAGCCGGCCCTCTTCTTGAGCGCCTCGAGCCTCGCCCTCTGGCCGTCGGTGAGGTCCTTGTTAGCGCTAATCTAAAATTGACCACTTTCGCAAACGCATCTCGCCGAATGCGCTAACGCGCTTTCGCCGGCCCCGCTAACGTACTTTCACCAACTGCGCTAACGGAACTATGCTCCGATCGGGTATCCGACCCGGGAGGAGCGGGATATGGAGCGAAACGTAATGGGAGAGCTGAACGTCT
>NZ_JBQKHC010000031.1:0-9165 GCF_052118485.1 Collinsella sp. LCP21S3_C7
GTTTGCTGCTCTACAGTCCTGCGCAAGACGGAAAGCACATTAAGTGCTTTCCTTTGCGTGCGGAACTCGCGACAAACTTAACCCGCGCCAGCCGGCCCCGGAGACCCTCCCGGAGGGACCCAAAAAATATTTTCAAAAAAGTTGTTGCGCGGCGAACAGACTTCTGTGTATACTAATCCCCGCAGCGCACGCGAGCGGAAACAAACGCGAACGACTGCCTGGGGAGTTAGCTCAGTTTGGTTAGAGCGCCGGCCTGTCACGTCGGAGGTCGCGGGTTCGAGCCCCGTACTTCCCGCCAACGCAATTAAAGCCACGTCTTCGGACGTGGCTTTTTGCGTTTAATAGGACAACCGCTCGGCCGTCCCTTTCATTCTGCTCCTTGCTTCCGAGATGCGGAAAAGAATTAAGTATATCGGTTTAAACAAGGGGGGTTTGTTGCGCAACACTCGTTCAATGAAACAGGGGGTTAGGTTATACTAAATTCCACTGCAGGCCTAATCTGATGCAATTTGCTTTGGATTCGACCTTCAGCGGACATCTAATTCACTATTTGGTTGTCCCGGCGGTTATTTAGCGTCTCGACGTAAGCTCGGCCCCGGAGCCCGTTCGAGCTGTTCGTATTCCTTGAAAGGGGAAACATGGACATATCGAGGAAGACTGATTATGCCCTCCGCATGCTTGCGATGCTTGCCGAGGAGCCGGAGCGGTTGCTTTCTGTTCGCACTGCTGCCGAAGAGGTCAATGTTCCGTATTCGTTTGCCCGTTCGATCCAACACGGTTTGGTTCAGGCCGGTATTGTGGAGAGCCTGCGTGGCGTCCACGGCGGTATGCGTCTTAAGGTCAACCCGAGCGAGGTCACTATCCGTCAGGTCGTCGAGGCCGTTCAGGGCCCTATGGTTATGAATGATTGCACGGCACTCGATGGCGACTGTGCACGCAGGGGCACGTGCTGCTATCATCCCCTGTGGGCTGGGGCCCAGGCGCTGATGCGTGACTACCTCGATTCCGTTTCGCTGGACGATGTCGTCGCTCGCCGCCAGTTCCCCGCCGTCGATCCCAAGTTCGCCGACCGCGACGCCTTTCCCGAGTATGCCGTTTGCGCGTGTGCTTGCCGGGAGGAGTAGCGCCGCATAAGGAGCATAGCTATGATTCAGGACCCCTTTCGTTCGATGATTCGTTCGGAAGGGGTTCTGCGTTATCGCGACCTTCCGTGGCGCCGCACACGCGACCCGTACATCATCTGGCTTTCCGAGGTCATGCTGCAGCAGACGCAGGTTCCACGCGTAGAGACGCGCATGCCGGCATGGCTCGACCGCTTTCCGACCGTGCATTCTCTCGCCCAGGCCGCTCCTTCTGATGTTTTGGACGCTTGGCAGGGCATGGGCTACAACCGCCGTGCTTTGGCGCTCCATAAGGCCGCGCAGCGACTCGTGGAGGACTGGGATGGGGAGTTTCCGCGTGATACATGCGACCTGGTCGCGCTGCCCGGTATTGGGCCCGCAACGGCGCAGGGCATTCGGTCGTTTGCGTTTGATCTTCCGGGAGTGTACCTGGAGACCAATGTGCGCACGGTCTTTCTGCATCACTTTTTTCCTGACGTTCCGTCTGTTCCCGATCGCGAGCTGGTGCCGTTGATCCAGGCGGCCTGCCCGGCGGCGCCCGGTGCGGCGGCGGATGAGGTCGCTCCCTTTGCCGTGCCGCTCGACGATGCCGATACGCCGCGCGCGTGGTATTACGCGCTGCTGGATTACGGCGCGTATCTCAAAAAGACGCTGCCCAATCCGTCTAGGCGCTCGGCGGGCTATAGCCGCCAGTCCAAATTTGAGGGCTCGCGTCGGCAAAAGCGTGCCCATATCGTGCGCATGCTGCTTGCAGCTCGCGACGGACAGCCGGCGGGCATAACGCTTGTTGAAGCTGTTGCAGGCGTTAACAAGATGGAGGCCGCAGCGGGTCGCGAACCGGTTGGTTGCGATTTTATTGCGGGCATTCTTGCCGACCTGGAGCGCGAAGGCTTTTGTCGTGCCGAAGGCGAGCGCTGGCTGAGTGTGTGATGACGCGAATTTGCAGAACAGGATAGTAAGGTTTAGATTCTCGGCATGAGGGTATCCTAAAGGCAATGCCGCTCAAAGTCTATGGGCGGCGCGTATTGAAGGGAAGTACACCTATGGATTTTGAGAATTCTCAAACCAAGAAGAACCTCGAGACCGCTTTTGCCGGTGAGTCCCAGGCGCACACCAAGTATCGTTACTATGCATCCAAGGCCAAAAAGGACGGCTACGTTCAGATTTCGAATATCTTTGCAGAGACGGCGGGCAACGAGTCCGAGCATGCCAAGCTGTGGTTTAAGTACCTGCACGACGGTGCTGTTCCGGATACGCTGGACAACCTGCGCGATGCCGCTGCGGGCGAGAACTACGAGTGGACCACGATGTATGATGAGTTCGCCAAGACCGCCGAAGAGGAGGGTTTTGCCGAGATCGCCGCGAAGTTCCGTGGCGTTGGCGCTGTCGAGAAGGCTCACGAGGAGCGCTATAACAAGCTCGTCGAGCGCATTGAATCGGGCGAGGTGTTTGAGCGCGAGGGCGTAAAGGTGTGGAAGTGCCTGAACTGCGGGCACCTGCATGTTGGTGCCAAGGCGCCCGAGGTGTGCCCGGTTTGCAACCATCCCAAGGCGTACTTTGAGGAGCAGGTGGTGAACTACTAGCGCGTGGCGCTGGCTGCGCTCCGGCTTCGGGCCGTCGCGTGCTCGCTACAGAAAAGCTGATAAGAAGTTTGTGTGCCGCCCCTTTTGGGGCGGCACGTTTTGTTTGGGGTCCCTGTCTTCACAATTTCCGTCAAGCTTTTGGTTAGGTTTTGGTCGGATGGCGCAAGGGCGAGAGGGCAAAAGATTGCTGGCGAAAAAAGCTCAAAGAAAGTGCTGGTAGGGGAGTTGTTGAACTTTTCGACAGTTTTCTGACAAAAGAATCTTTGCGGCTATTGCCGCGGATTTCATTGCCGCGGCCGCGATGGTGCGGGATGCTGGGCGCAAGCATCGAATGCTCCTATTGAGGAGGCCAACATGGATCTGTTTCTTGAGACCCCGCAGCAACAAGCCGAGCGCATGCTGCGCCAACAGCAGCGGCTTATGGAGATGCAAATGCAAGGGGCAGCCGTCCAGCCTCCTGCGCAAAACGCCGCGCCCGCGGTATCGCCTGCGGGTGAGGTGGACCCAGGAGCCTATTCCGTACAGCAAGATTCATATGCGCAGGAGCTTGCGTTCGACAAGCGTCGTGCGCGTCGCCGTCGCTGGGCCCAGCGCCTGCGTACGCTGGCGATGATCGTGCTGATCCCGTTGGGACTCGCGGCAATCTTCTTGGCCTCATATGCCCTCACGTGCATTCTCAACGGCGCCTCGCCCAGCGAAGTGCTCCAACATTTAACAGCTCTCGGCCAGCGCCTGGGCGATGTCGTAACAACCATCCGCGCCGGCTGGGAGAGTTAGCGTTTGTCACATTAGGACTTCTAGGGTGCAGGGATTATCGCCACGAGTAGAATTCTTGCATCCTGTGGGTCCTGTCGTGCGACTGAATAGTATTATTGATGATAATTAATAATAGGATTTGCTATGCATAAGCAGGATTTAGAGCAGACTCTTTTGGGTATTGACGAAGAGGCGGAGCTGGAAATAGGTCCAAGAGACGATAGACCGAGCGTTGTATTGGTGGGAGGGAGCGCCTTCATGCTTAACGATGTGACGAATCGGTCGGTTACACATGACATTGATGTGTTTGAGGCAGACAGGTGCCTCCGCGAGATCATAGCTCGATATTCCGAGGTGAATGGTATGGCGGCGGCATATTGTAATCAGATGCCATTCAATTACGAAGATCGTTTGATTCCCTTGGATATTGGGGCGCGTTTTATCAGGTACTTTACGCCATCCTTGGAAGACCTAGCGGTAATGAAGCTCTATGCCTACCGTCCGAACGACATCGTCGATCTTCATAGCCAGGCATTCGTCGACCGACTTGATTGGGGACTGCTCGAACGGCTTATATTCGACGAGGGCGAGGCGCTGGCGTCGTCGCCTTCGGAGCGGAGTTATCAAGAGATGGTCTGCGCATACAGGCAATACAAAAAGGAGGTGCTCGGTTGAATCTGACCTTTGAGGGATTCTTAAAAGGCTATTGCCGAGAGCTATCCGGACAGCAGTCGCTCAGTTTTAGAAAATTGGTTAAGCAGGCGACGACGGTTGCGCCGCGCGTGGCGGAGCCCCTGTTTTTGCTCGCTTTGGCGCAGGGTAAAGCCGAATACGTTCTGGGCTTATCCGAGGGTTCGTGGATGGAAGAGGGTTACCGAGGCGTTTTGTCCTTGTACGCCCAAACGGGTAGCCTGGCATCTCTATGCGCCGAGGACAAACTCCCTAATCGTTATGCCAACGTTTGGCGTGCGTATAGAGCGGTGAAGGAAAAGCCAGTGGCGGACAGAAGGATCAACGCTCTGATGCGAAAAAGAACGTTGGGAGCGCTAGAGGAATCGGGCGTAACGCGCTACGGTCTCTGCCGCGATTTGAATCTGAATAAGGGAAACGTGTACGCATACTTAGCCGGCGATGACTCAAAGGTGAGCAGGGAGACGGCGCGCCGCATTATGGAATATGCGGAGGAGAGGGGCGCCCAAGAAGGGGCCGGGCGCCCGGTGCGTGTGGCGGGGTAAGATTGATCGCGGTTTTGTTTGATGATCGATTGGGTTTGTTGGGCGGAGTCTATGTCTGCTGTTGATATTGTGCTGGTCGTGATCGCCTTGGTAGCGGTAGGAGTGGCTGTGGCTTGCGCCCTTCAGCTCAAGGGCCTTCGCGCCGAGCTGCGAGAGCGCAGCGATGGCGGTGCGGAGGCGCTGGCGGCACTCGAGCAGGCCAACAACGCGCTCGATGCCCTGAACGTCGCGCTGGCAGAAACCCGCCGCACGGCCAATGCCATCGCGCAGCAGCAGACGACAGATGCGGCCGTGGAGCAGCAACGTTACCTGAACATCGCACGCGAGTTTTCGCAAGCTGGTGACCGGATGGATGACCTGCGCCGCGAGACGGCCCAACAACTCGGTGCCAACCGCGAGGGCATCGAGCACCGCCTGGACAAGGTGCGCGAGACGGTCGATGTCCAGCTGGGTGCTATCCGCAAAGACAACAACGTGCAACTCGATCAGATGCGCGCGACGGTGGACGAGAAGCTCTCCCGCACGCTCAACGATCGCCTGTCGGCATCGTTTAAGCAGGTGAGCGACCAGCTCGAGGCCGTGTACAAGGGCCTGGGCGACATGCAGTCCATCGCCACCGGCGTGGGCGACCTTAAGCGCGTGCTGGGCAACGTAAAGGCGCGTGGCATTTTGGGCGAGGTGCAGCTGGGTGCAATCCTGGCGGACATCCTCACGCCCGACCAGTATCTGGAAAACGTCGCCACCAAGCCCGGCGCCTCGGAGCGCGTTGAGTTTGCCGTCAAGCTGCCAGTAGACGAGGACGATCCCGTGCTGCTGCCGATCGACTCCAAATTCCCGGGTGACGCATATGAGCATCTGCTCGACGCCCAGGAGTCGGGTGACGCTGAGGCCGTCGCCGCTGCGCGTAAGACGCTCGACGCCATGGTCAAGCGCGAGGCCAAGGACATCTGCGAAAAGTACCTGAGTGTGCCGGCAACGACCAACTTTGGCATTATGTTCGTGCCGTTTGAGGGGCTGTACGCCGAGGTTGTCAGTCGTCCGGGACTTATCGAGACCCTGGGCCGCGACTATCACGTCAACGTTGCCGGTCCCAGCACCATGGCGGCTATCCTCAACAGCCTGCAGATGAGCTACCAAACGTTTAGGCTGCAAAAACGCACCGATGACGTGCTGCGCGTGCTTTCTGCCGTCAAGGCCGAGCTGCCGCGCTATCAGGCGGCGCTGCGCCGCGCCCAGCAGCAAATCGAGACCGCGGGAAAGACGGTCGAGGGCATCATCACCACGCGCACCAACGTCATGGAGCACAAGCTCAAGGACATCGACGCGCTGGAAGACGCCGACCAAGCTGATGAGATCTTGGGACTCACGCCCGCGGGCCTTCTCACAGACCAAGAAGACGAGGAATAATTACAACAAGACGGTGGGGCGCCGGCGCAAACGCGGGCACCCCGCTGCTTTTCGCATCGTGCTTGCCTGAAGTGCGCTTTAGTATGCAACAATGACGTTTAGCCCCGCCAGATGTGAAAGGAAGCCCATGTCACAGAGAAGCACCAGTCCGCTCAAACGCTCAACCGTGCGCCGCACGCTACAGCGTTTTTGGGACGTCACGCGCACGCAGCCGCTGATCGTCTTTCTCTCGGTGCTCTCGTCGGCGGGCTACATCTTTTTGCTCACGTTTGCCAACACCTACGTGATGGCGCTTATCGTCGACCGCGTCCAGGCCGGCCCCGTGGCGGGCGACCGGGTGTTTGAGGTCTTTGGCCCCTACATTCTGGCGCTTGTGCTCGTTAACCTAGTGGGCCAGGTCCTCTCCAAGCTGCAGGACTACACCGTCTACAAGCTCGAGATTGCGGGTAACTATCACTTGGCGCGCCTGTGCTTCGACACGCTCTCCAATCAATCCATGACATTCCACACCAGCCGTTTTGGCGGATCGCTTGTGAGCCAGACGAGCCGTTTTATGGGCGGCTACACGGGGCTGGTGGACGTGACGGTGTATTCGCTCATCCCCACTATCACCTCGGTTGTCTGCACGGTGGCGGCGCTCGCTCCGGTGGTGCCGACGTTTACCGTGATCCTGGTAGGCATTATGGTCGTCTACATCGCGTTTGTCTGGCTTATGTATAAGCGCATCATGCCGCTTTCGGCCGCGACGTCCGCCGCGCAGAACAAGCTGTCGGGCGTGCTGTCCGACGCGGTCACGAACATCCTGGCCGTCAAGACCTGTGGGCGCGAAGACTTTGAGCGCGACCTGTTCGATAGCGCCGACCGCGCCGCGCGCGACGCCGAGACGGTTTCGATGCACGCCATGATGCAGCGCAACTTTACGACCTCGGGCCTTATCGTCATCACCATGGCCGTGGTGAGTGTGTTTGTGGCGGGCGGCAACGCGTGGTTTGGCATCTCGGCCGGCGCGCTTGTCATGATCTTTACCTATACGTACAACCTCACCATGCGTCTGAACTACGTAAGCTCCATGATGCAGCGCATCAATCGCGCGCTCGGCGATGCGGCCGAGATGACGCGCGTGCTGGACGAGCCGCGTCTGGTGGCAGACGACGAGAACGCTCCCGAGCTCAAGGTGGGCGAGGGCGCGATTGATTTTGAGCACCTGAGCTTTGCATACCGTGACGCCGCGGCGGGCGAGAGCGTGTTCGACGACCTGACGCTCCATGTGGCGGCGGGTCAGCGCGTGGGCCTGGTGGGCAAATCGGGCTCGGGCAAGACGACGCTCACCAAGTTGCTGCTGCGCCTGGACGACGTACAGGGCGGTCGCGTACTCGTGGACGGTCAGGATGTCTCGCGCTGCACGCAGCAGAGCCTGCGTCGCCAGGTTGCCTACGTGCCACAGGAGGCGCTGCTGTTTCACCGCTCCATTCGCGAGAACATCGCCTACGGCCGCCCCGATGCCACCGACGAACAGATTCGCGAGGCGGCCCGCTTGGCCAATGCCCTGGAGTTTATCGACCGCCTGCCCCGGGGCTTTGACACCATGGTGGGCGAGCGCGGCGTTAAGCTTTCGGGCGGCCAACGCCAGCGCGTGGCCATCGCCCGTGCCATCCTCACCGACGCGCCGATTCTGGTGCTCGACGAGGCGACCTCTGCCCTGGACAGTGAGTCCGAGGCGCTGGTGCAGGAGGCGCTTGAGAACCTGATGCGCGGCCGCACCTCTATTGTGGTGGCACATCGCCTGTCCACCGTGGCGGCGCTCGACCGCATCGTGGTGCTGGCGGACGGCGAGATTGTCGAGGACGGTACGCATGCGCAGCTTGTCGAGGCAGGCGGCGAGTACGCAAGCTTGTGGGGCCGCCAGACCGGCGCATTTTTGGAGGCGTAAAGACCCCATACGTGGGACAATCGTGCCCATAGGTAAGTTATGCCGCCAATCCGAGGAGTCGTTATGCCACGCGAGACCAATGCCGCCAAGCGCGAGCGCGCCGTTGAGGTGTGCGAGCGCCTTAACCGTCGCTATGGCCCGGTTGAGTGCTTTTTGGACCACGAGAATCCCTATAGGCTGCTCATAGCGGTGTTGCTCTCGGCGCAGACGACCGACGCGCAGGTCAACAAGGTGACGCCGAAGCTGTTTGCCCAGTGGCCCACGCCCGAGGCCATGGCGGGGGCGAGCGTTGCCGATGTGGCAGATACCATTAAGTCGCTCGGCTTCTATAAGAGCAAGGCCAAGCACGCCGTGGAGGCCGCACAGATGATTGTCGCCGATTACGGCGGCGAGGTGCCGGCCGACATGAAGGAGCTTGTCAAGCTGCCGGGCGTTGGGCGCAAGACGGCGAACATCGTGCTCAACGTGGGGTTTGGCATTGTCGAGGGTATCGCGGTCGATACGCACGTCAACCGCATCGCGCACCGTCTGATGCTGAGTCCCAAGACGCACGCCAAAGAGCCGCTCAAGACCGAGCAGGATCTGCTCAAGATCTTGCCGCACGAGTATTGGGAGTCGGTCAACCACCAGTGGATCACCTTTGGCCGCGAGATCTGCGATGCCCGCAAACCCAAGTGCGACGAGTGCCCGCTGGCAGATCTTTGCCCCAGTGTTCGAGTGGTGCAATAGCTTTTTGCAAACTTTTTTGCAAAAAAGTCTCAAACCTTAGATATAGCTTGGTTGCGCAACCTTTTGAGTTTTTTCTCGGCTTGAATTAACCATGCAATTCAGATGTCTTCTTTCGCGAAGTGGTCGCGGAGAAGCAAGTCGGGAAAGGACGACCACATGAATAGGAAGCTTAACGCTGCTATCACAGCCGGTTTGAGCTTGAGTATGGTGCTTGGCTCTACGCCGGTTGCTGCTATCGCGGCGGAGACTACTCAGGACACAAGCGGGGAGGCGGCGGCTGCGGCTGCCACTGGCGTCAAGGATGTCCTCTACTTCGCCAACGGCGGTGTGTTCGTCGACGGTAATGTGACGCTCCAGGGCGTTACTGATTCCGACGGCGTCGCCCGCCAGCCCCTGGCCCCGAC
>NZ_JBQKHC010000032.1:0-8246 GCF_052118485.1 Collinsella sp. LCP21S3_C7
CACCGGTCAGCGGCCAGAGCATGGGGGGCACGCCCGGTCCCGTTCCGAACCCGGAAGCTAAGCCCCATCGCGCCGAGAGTACTGCGGGGCCAGCCCGTGGGAGGCCAGGGCACCGCTGACCGGTGGACGGCACCGAGCCGTGCGCTTGGACTGAGAAGGGGGAGGCCTCGCGGCCTCCCCCTTTTTCGTTTCTCAGGCAATTTGTCTCACATAGTAGCTGTGTTTTATAACCCTCGTTTGTCGCATCTTCTTTGAACGGGCTACAATATCGTAGTCTGTGTAGCATGGAGGTGAACATGGCTGAAGCTGGTATCGGCGTTGATATCGTCGAGATTTCCCAAATGAAATCAATCCTTGAGAAGACGCCGTCGTTTGCCCGGCGCGTGTTTACCGATGAAGAGCGTGCGTATTGCGATGCGTCGTCTCGCCCTGCCGCTCATTATGCCAGCCGCTTTGCCTCTCGCGAAGCGGTACTTAAGGCACTTGGAACGGGGTTTAGTCAGGGCGTTGGACGTAAGGACGTTTCCGTAACACGCGATAGGCTCGGCAAGCCAAAGGCTCTGCTTTCTGGTCGCGCTCTCGAAATCGCCCAGGATTTGGGTGTTGTCGAGGTTGCTCTTTCTATTACCCTTACGGGTGACTTGGCTGTCGCTAATGCCATTGCGATCACCGAGGATGCTCGACCTAAGCCTAAGGAAGAAAAAATGAGCACCAAGGAGCGCGTTGCCCAGACATTTAAAGAGGCTCGTTCTGTATTGGATGAGCTTGAACAGCTGCAACAATCTGCTTTGTCGGAGCATTTGATTGATAATCCGCAAGATACGCAAGGAGCATAGATGAAACCGGTTTTGAGTACCGAGGAAGTCGTTCGCCTCGAGGATATCATCGAGCGCGAGGGCACCTCGAAGGCCGAGCTCATGGAGTTGGCGGGTGAATTTGCCGCCAACGAGATTTTAAAGCTCAACCCTGATCGCGTTCTTGTGCTGGTCGGCTTTGGCAATAACGGCGGTGATGGTTGGGTCGCTGCGGATATCCTGACCCATAAGGGCGTTGATGTTGATATCGTTTCTCCAGTTGAGCCGGATGAGATTCCTGCTGCCCTTGCTCGTCACGTTGCCCGTCGCACCGCCGGTCGCGACGTTCATGTGTGCGTTGGGCCTTCGCGAGACGAGCTAGAGGTTCTCATTAACAAAGCGGATGTCGTGGTCGATGCTATTTTTGGCACCGGTTTTCACGGCAACCTTCGTGCGCCGTTTTCTATTTGGGTTCCTACGGTTAACGAGTGCGCCGATCACGTTGTTTCTATCGATGTTCCCTCGGGCCTGAATGCCGAGACGGGCGTTGTGGATGACGACTGCATCCGTGCCGAGCGTACCGTGACGATGATTGCCCCTAAGATCGGCCTCTACAGCGCTGACGGTCCGGAGTATGCTGGCGACCTGGTGTGTGGCGGTCTGTACGACCGCCTTGACGAAGTCATCGATGATGTCGATCATGCTGCCGAGATCGTTGAGCCCGGTGATCTGGTGGACTACTTTGCCCCGCTGCCCACGAATATCGATAAGTATTCGCGCGGCTCCGCGCTCATCGTTGCCGGGTCGGCACAATATCCTGGTGCCGCCATCATGGCCGCAAAGTCTGCCGCTCGTGCTGGTGCCGGTTATGTGGCCGTTGCGACGCCCGATGCGTGCGCCAACCTTATTCGTATGGCGCTCCCGTCGATTCCCGTTTTCGCCATTCCGTCTGATTCCCGTGGATCTTTTGGTGCCGCTGCGCGTATGACAGTGTGCGAGATTGCCAAGAAGTACAGCTGCGTTGTGTGCGGGCCTGGCATGACGACGTCTGCCGGATCGATGCAAGTCGTTTCGGGTCTGCTTGAGCTCGATGTGCCGCTTATCCTAGATGCAGATGCGCTCAACTGCCTTGCCAAGATTGCAATCGACGGCATCGACAGTAATCCCGAGATGTACCGTCGCGAGCAGCCGCTCGTTATGACGCCGCATTATCGCGAGCTTTCGCGTCTCGTTGCCGGCGACGAGGTCAATGATCTTGGCACTGCGATTGCCGCTGCTCAAAAGATTGTCTGGGCTGCCGGTTCCGATAATCTCGTTGTTATCGCTAAGGGTCCGACGACGGCCATTTGCGGCGTCGAGCGCGTGCTGCTGCCGCTTTCGGGCCCAGCGTCGTTGGCGACCGCTGGCTCGGGTGATGTCCTCGCAGGTATCCTTGCAGGAACGCTTGCGACCATGCGTGACGAGATGGACCGTTGGGAGCTGCTGTACTCGTATGCCGTCGCACTCCACAGCTATGCCGGCTTTGCTGCGGCGACGGAGTATGGCGAGAAGAGCGTTATCGCGACCGATCTTATCGACTTGATCGGTCCCGCCATGGAATTGGCGGCAAAGGATGCGCTCGATGATCTGGGAATCATGGACGAAGGGTCGGATGACTAATCATGAATAAAGCCGATTTGACGCGTTGGTCCTGGGTCGAGATCGACCGCGGGGCGCTCCGCCGCAATACGAGGGCCTATAAGAACTTGCTAGATCCGCGTCAGCGCCTGTGCTGCGTGGTTAAAGCCGATGCTTATGGTCATGGAGCCGTCGAGTGCGCCAAGATCATGTATTCGGCCGGTGCCGACATGTTTGCCGTGGCGACGGTCAGCGAGGGCATTGAGTTGCGCCAGGGCGGAATCACCAAACCCATCCTGATTCTAAGCGAGCCTCCCATCGAGGCTATTCCTTCATTGCTCGAGTTCGATATCATGCCCTCGGTCTATACGTCCGATTTTGCTCTTGCGTATGGTGAATGTGCCGTCGCGGCGGGCAAGGTGGGCAAGTATCATCTTGCCATCGAGACGGGTATGAACCGCATCGGCGTTCACTACACGCAGGTGCTCGACTTTGTCCGCGGTATTAATTTCCATCGCGGTATTCAGTGCGACGGCGTATTTACGCACTTTGCCACGGCCGATGAACCATCGGGTTGGGACTACAAGCTGCAGTGCCAGCGCTTTACCGAGGCCGTTCAGGCCATTAAGGATGCGGGTTTTGAGTGCGGTATCGTGCACTGTGCCAACACGCCGTCCTCGATGCTCGACCCCTCGATGCATTTTGATATGATTCGCGCTGGCGTTGGCTTGTATGGCATGCAGCCGTGCGAGCTGAGCGGCCGCGTGATGCAGCTTGATCCCGTTATGAGCGTTCATGCGCGCGTGACGCGCGTGGCGCATCCTGCGATGGGCGAGGGCGTAGGCTACGGTTTTACCTACCGCGTACCGCGCACACGCGTTCAGATCTGCACGCTGCCGATCGGATATGCCGACGGCCTGTCGCGCACGCTTTCCAATCGTATGGACGTGCTGTATCGCGGTGAGCGCGTGCGTCAGGTCGGAAATATCTGCATGGATCAGTTTATGGTTGCCATTCAGTCCAACCCGGCTCACGAGATTCCCGAGGCCGAACATGGCGACGAGATGATAATTATCGGTCGCGATGGCGATGCCGAGATTACCATGGATGAGATGGCGCGCCTGCGCGGCACGATCAACTACGAGGTCGCCTGCGGCTTTGGCATGCGTCTCGACAAGGTCTACGTGTAGGAGCCGCTATGGGCGTTATGCACATCCCCGGCCATAGCCATCAGGCGCCGCGCGAAGTTGCACTCGAGGAGATCGAGGCCGTCCTGGGTGATTGCCACCTTTGCCAGCTTTACCAGTCGCGCCACAATATCGTGTTTGGGGTGGGAAACCCCCGCGCTCGCGTGATGTTTATTGGTGAAGCGCCGGGCCGTAACGAGGATTTACAGGGCGAGCCCTTTGTGGGGGCGGCGGGTGAAGACCTCAACGGCATTCTGTCCCTGGCGGGTCTTAAGCGTGAAGATGTCTATATCGCCAATGTGCTTAAATGTCGCCCGCCGGGAAACCGCAATCCGCGTCCCGAGGAAGTGCTTGCTTGCTCACCGTTTTTGCGCGAGCAGATTCGAAGCATCTGGCCCGATATCATCGTGACGCTCGGCAATCCCGCAACGCACTTTGTGCTCAAGACCGAGATTGGCATTACCAAGCTGCGCGGCAGGTTCCATCAGATGGGGCACTTTGTGGTGATGCCGACGTTTCATCCCGCGGCGGCGCTGCGCAATCCGGCGTGGCAGGAGTTGCTGGAGGAAGACTTTAAGATGCTGGGCGACTATCTGGTGCGACATCCCGCGCCAGAGGGCGCCTCGGAATAATAAGGAGCGTATATGTCCCTGGAGCGCCTGGGGCTAGGTACCTACAAAACGGCTCGTACTGCCGATACGGAGCAATTTGGCGAGTTGGTTGCACCGTGTCTAGAAAATGGCGATGTGCTGATACTGACCGGCGGCTTGGGCGTGGGAAAGACCCACTTTACCAAGGGCGTCTCGCGCGGCTTGGGCGATGAGCATATGGTCACGAGTCCTACGTTCGCGCTCATGGCCGTTCACGACCAGGGGCGTATTCCGCTGTTCCATTTTGATCTGTACCGCTTGGAGCATGCCTACGAGCTCGAGGATACGGGCATTTTTGACGTGCTCGGCTATGAGGGCGCTTGCCTGTTGGAATGGGGCGAGCAGTTTCAGGACGAGCTGACGGATGAGTATCTCTCGGTGACGCTTAGGCGCGATGAGGACGATAGCGACGTGCGAACGATCGCGCTCGAGGCGCACGGCGAGCGCGCGACGGAGCTTTTCGATTTGATTGATAAGGCTGTACAAGATGAGCTTGCATAACGACAACGCGCTGGTAGTGGCGCTCGATACTTCGACCGACATGCTTGCCTGCGCGGCAAGCTGGATTGATGAGCAGACGGGCGAGGCGAAGCTGGTGAGCGGGGACCATCTGTGTCGTCGCCATGCCAACGTGGAACTTGTGAATACCGTCGATGACGTGTTGGCGCAGGCCGGGCTGAATCGCGGCGATGTCGGCTGTTATGTGGTTGGACGCGGCCCGGGTTCGTTTACGGGCGTTCGCATTGGCATCTCGACCGCTAAGGGTCTGGCGCGCGGTGCCAACGTGCCGTTGCTGGGCGTGTCGACACTTGACGCTTGCGCCTGGACGGCGTGGAAGGCTGGCGTGCGCGGAAAGCTTGGTGTTCTTGCCGACGCCATGCGTGGCGAGGTGTATCCGGCTCTGTACGTGCTGGGGGACGAAGGTCCCGAGCGTCTGTTTGAGCGCGAACACGTGGTCAAAGCCGCCGTGGCGCTTGATGAGTGGCGCCAGGCCGCGGACTGGGGCCAGGTTAAGCTGACTGGTGACGGTCTCGTACGTTATGGCAAGCTGCTGAGTGAGGACGAGACTGCGCGCTGCGTGGAACGAGACCTGTGGTGGCCCTCGGGCGAAGGCCTTCTGATGGCGCACGCCGCGGGCGACGGTAATCCGGCTCGCGTTTTGCCGATCTACACGCGTCTTTCGGATGCCGAGGAAAATGAGCGTAAGCGCCTTGGGCTTGCCGAGAGCGCCCAGAGCGAGATTACGGGTGTTGCCGACGAGCTCGCCGGCCGCCATCTGCAGTTCCGTCCCATGGGCGCGGCGGATGCCGAGGGCGCGAGCGCATTGGAGGCCGCCTGCTTTGAAGGCGCCGGACACGAGGCGTGGACGCCGGGCATGTTCCTGTCCGAGCTGGGCGAGGGCGTTGCCGCGCCGCGTAGCTGGTGGGTGGCGCACGACGACGGTCAGCTGCTGGGACTTGCCGGCGGCATGGTCGTCGACGGTGACGTTCAGATTATGGACGTCGCGGTTGATCCTGCTCATCGTCGCGAGGGCATTGCCCGCAAGCTGCTGTCGCACGTGAGCTATGACGCCCAGATGCTCGGCTGCACCACTGCTTCGCTTGAGGTTGAGGACGGCAACGAGGGTGCGATTGCGCTCTATAGCGCCTTGGGCTTTACCGAGGCGGGTCGTCGCCGTGGCTACTACGGCGTCGGCAAGGATGCCATCGTCATGACGGCGTCGCTGCCCCTGGTGCTTCCTCTCGACAATGCCTCGCCCGAGCCAACGGCTGCCGAGCAGCGCGTCTGGCCGCTGCCTGAGCCCGAGCGCACCGCCGAGGAGCGTGCCGAAATCGAGCGCCGTCGCCTAGTTCTTGCCATCGAGAGCTCTTGCGACGAGACGGCTGTGGCGATTATCGATGCGGACGGCAATATGCTGGCCAACCAGGTGTCGACGCAGATTGATTTTCATGCTCGCTTTGGCGGCGTGGTGCCCGAGATCGCCTCGCGCAAGCATGTCGAGGTGATTGTGAGTGTCGTAGATGCGGCGCTTGAAGATGCCGCGGTATCGCTTGGGCTTGAGGGTGGAGCGATTGCGCCAAGTGAGCTTGCCGCCGTGGGTGTGACGCAAGGCCCGGGCCTGGTGGGTGCCCTGGTGGTGGGCGTCGCCTTTGCCAAGGGCTTTGCGTATGCTGCCGGTAAACCGCTCGTGTGCGTCAATCATCTGGAGGGTCACCTGTTCGCCAACCTGCTGGCGCAGCCCGACCTTAAGCCGCCGTTTGTCTTTACGCTTGTCTCGGGTGGGCACACCATGCTCGTGCACGTAAAGGCATGGGGCGACTACGAGGTACTTGGCGAGACGCTGGACGACGCCGTGGGCGAAGCCTTCGACAAGGTTGCCAAGGCGCTGGGCCTGGGCTATCCCGGTGGCCCCATCATCTCCAAGCTCGCCGAGACGGGCAATCCCCGCGCGATCGATTTTCCCCGTGCGCTTAACAGCAGGGGAGACTATCGCTTCTCGCTTTCGGGCCTCAAGACGGCGGTGACGCTCTATATTGAGCAGGAGACCAAGGCTGGGCGCACGATTCACCTGCCCGACCTTGCAGCCTCGTTTGAGGCGGCGGTCTTTGACGTGCAGTACAAGAAGGCCAAGAACGCCCTGCACGCCACCGGGTGCAAGGAGTATTGCATCGGCGGCGGCGTCTCGGCCAACCCGCATCTGCGCGAGATGATGATTAAGAAACTCGGGCGTCAGGGGATTCGCGTAACGGTGCCGCCTCTCTCGGCCTGTACTGACAACGCCGCCATGATTGCGGAGGTCGCTCGCCGCAAATTCGACCGAGGTGAAATCTCGCCGTTCGACGTCGACGCCGATCCAAACATGACGCTGTAGTCGTATGGGTGCGGTCCCCGACCGGAGGGGCCGGATATAAGGTTTCCTGCTCTACAGTCCTGCTCACGACGGAGGCCACATTAAGTGGCCTCCTGTTCGTGCGGAACTCGCGATAAAGTTCATATGCGGCCGCTGGCGCCCGGGCAGCGTCGGGGACCTTTCTGTATCTATGCAGCTACTGAGCTGGATCGGCGTCGACAACGTCCGGCAAGGTTAGCCAGCCTGCGTCGAATTTACGGCGTGCATTAGCTGAAAGAAACCTACCTGATAATCGACTCAATATCTCGGCTTTTATATAGCAGTCGGCGAACTTCCATGACGTCGTCGATGACGACATAAAAAACCATGTAGTTGCCAACGTAGAAGCGGTAATACGGGTGCGACCGTCTTCTTGTCGAAGGGTATGTTGGTGACATGGTTGGATTCTTGAGATGCTCGAGTATGCCTGCTTCAACATTGTCGACAAGCCTATTTGCTGCAGCGGGGTTATTGAGGTCAAAAGCGATATATGACGCTGCTTGGCTGAGGTCCTCCCAAAATAGGGGAAGATAGCGGAGCTTATAGTGCCTGTTCATCGAGGCCGCCGTCGAGCATTTTTCTGACAGAGCCAAAGACATCGTCGTGTGTATAGCGAAGTTGCATGCTGGCAGCCTGACGATCAGCGGCATCAAGTGCGCTCTCGATCGTATTGCTCAGTGACTTGTACTGCTCAAAGCTCATGACGACCATAGAGCCCCGCCCGTTTTTAGTTAGAAAAACCGGACCCTCCTGTTCGACTTCGCGTTCAACATCCGGGTAGTGATTTCTAAGATCTGAGACCGGCCTAATATTCACAGCTACCTCCTGAGCTATCAGAATATTATCGTAATTATGATAACAGAGTTAAGATTTGGGATGGGAACTCCTCGGGGGCGGGGCGGGCGCCTGCCGCCATATATGAACTTTATCGCGAGTTCCGCACGAACAGGAGGCCACTTAATGTGGCCTCCGTCGTGAGCAGGACTGTCCGAGCAGGAAAGTTCATATATGGCGGCAGGCGCCCGCCCCGCCCCCGAAGAGCATCTCTCAAGCAAAAACTGTCGTGGGGTAAAGTCCGAGGTCAGTGACGTTTTATACCGAGAAATTC
>NZ_JBQKHC010000033.1:0-7556 GCF_052118485.1 Collinsella sp. LCP21S3_C7
CCATGGTGTTTGAAAAGGTCAGGGTTGGCCAACCGACGCTTGAGCAAACCGCTTCGTTGATGGATCAGCTGGCCCTGTCCACTGAATCCGCCGCCGCCGCAATGTCTCGCCAAGACTTCGCGGCTCAGACGAGCATGGGTTGGCAGAAGATCGAACTGAGCGTCGAAGGGGCGTTCGAGCAGCTGAGGAAGTGGGATGACCTGCGGAACAGCTCTGACCCGATGGCCAACCTTTTTGCAGGCGCATCGGCCAATCTGGGCGCACTCAAGGAACTGGAAGAGGGCTTCCGGCGAGCAGATCAGGCGCTCGGCCAGATGGTTGGCACCGGCCACGCCGACAAGGCCGCCGCCGCGTTCGCCCGCATGGCCGAGGCGGCCAAGAAGCAGGGTGTCGATAACGATTCTCTCATCCGCCAGTTCCCGACCTATGCGGAGGGGCTGCGGGCGCAGGCGTCGGCGCTGGCTGAGGCGACGGGATACACCGACCTGCTCAACCTGTCCAACGAGGACCTCGTGCGCTGGATGGGTGGCGACATCCCCATCGCCGTCCGGTCCGCCCAGATCGCCGCCAAGGACGCAGGCTCGACATCCGAGGCGCTGACGAAACAGCAGAAGGAACTCTCTGCCGCCACCGACGCCGCGACCCGAAGCTATGACGAGTATGTCAACAGCCTGTTCGCCGCCAACAACGCTGCCGTCGCCATGCTCGACGCACAGCTCGGCTTCAACCAGTCCGTGCTGGACGGCAGCAAGGCCGCCAAGGAGTGGGCCGAAAAGGTCGCTGGCGGGCACGCCCAGGCCAAGAGCGCGTTCGACCGGACGACCGAAGCTGGCATTGCGAACAACCGCGTCATGCTGGACATGGTCAGCAATGCGCAGCGCGACATCGAGGAACGCACCAAACAGGGTGAGTCGATCGAGTCGATCATCGCTATCCACGGCCAGTACCGCGACCAGATGATCAAGGTCGCCACCCAATACCTCGGGAGCAAGGCCGCGGCAGTCGCCTACATTGACCAGCTGTTCAAGACACCGAAGAACATCAGCACCGCGGTCCAGTTGGAGAAGTCGGCCGCCGATGCGCGCCTGAATCAGTGGAAAACCAAGCTTGACGGCGTGCCCGACACTGTGCGCACCAGCATTCTCGCCGCCGTGGAGCGGGGCGACCTCGCGACCGCGAACCGGCTCCTGGCGGACGCAGCCCGGACCCGCACTGCCACGATCAAAGTCCATGTCTCCAAGGACGGCCGGGAGATGGTCGGCGGCGGAAACAGGGCAACTATCAACGCCTCTGGCGGGCTGTACACCGACCGGGCGAACGGGCACCTGCCGCAGATCGCGCGAGCGGGCGACTGGCGCATCTGGGCCGAGCCGGAGACGGGCGGCGAGGCGTACATTCCGCTCGCCAACGACTGGCGCCGCCCTCGAGCGCAGTCGATCCTCCGGGAGACGGCCAGCCTGATTGGGATGCGCACCTACGCCGGTGGCGGCATCTCGCACACCACCCCAGTTCTCGACACATCCGGCGTCGCGGACGCGGTTGCTGCCGGTCTGGCTGGTGCCCGGATCGTCATGGTGGACCCGACCTCGGGTGTGGAGCGGCTGGTGGATGCGCGGATCGAGATGGCTGGCCGTCGGTCGGCATCGACGGTGAGGAGACGCTGATGATACTGGCTCCGCTGGTGATGCAGTCGCCGCCGTGGGTGGACATGCTGGTGACTCAGGTGCCTGCCGGTGCGGTGTCGGTGCGAGCGTGGCGCGTGTGGCGCGCGGCAGAGGTGCTGGTGCGTGGCCGTCACGTGCTGCTCGGGTCGTCGGCTCGGGTGGTGGACTATGACTTGCCTGTCGGCTCTCCAGTGTCGTATCGGGTGGAGGCCCTGTCCGGGTCGGGTCAGGTGGTGGAGTCGGCGTCGGTGCAGGTGTCGGCCCCGTCGCCCGGGCACTCGATGGCGTGGCTGTCTGACCCGATGTCCCCGATGGGGTCTGTGGTGGTTGGTGTGCTGCGGGGCGGGTCGCGTGGCCGGTGGTCGTCGGCGATGGAGATGGTGCGTCCGATGGGTGGTTTGCCGATCACGCAGGGCGGTGAGCGTCAGGTGCGGGTCCGGTCGTGGCGTCTGGTCGCTGAGGATGAGGCGACGGTGCAGGCGGTGGACGCGATCATGCTGGCCGGGCCGACGGTGGTGTTGCGGGGCGACCCTGAGTGTCTGGATCATCCGACGGGGCTGCTGTACGTGTCGGCGGCTGATGTGGAGTCGGAGCGGACTGTGCCGCACCTGCCTCGGGTGACGTGGCAGATGGACGGGTATGAGTCGCGGGGGCCGGCGATCCTGCCGGTGGTGCCGTCCCGTACCTATGCCGACGATATGGCTGAGCATCCGACGTATCAGGACTCGACTGCTGCGGCGGCAACGTATCTGGACCGTCTCCGTCTGCTGGAGGCGTAGCTATGTGGCCGGTCGATGAGAGGTGGGGTGCGGCTCGTCTGGGGGATGTGGAGCTGTCGTGTCAGGTGTGGCCGACGCTGCGGGGTCAGGTGCTGACTGCTGAGCCGCTGGAGGTGGTGGACGGGTCGCTGTCGGTGGAGGTGCGGGGCGGGCAGGTGCAGTCGTCGCTGGAACTGTCTGTGGCTGACCCGGACGGGTCGCTGTTCACGGGCGCACCGGATGCGCCGCTGGCGGTGCATGGGCATCGACTGGTGGTGCGTGCCGGGTACGCCGGCGTCGGTGATGCGCCGCTGGGCGAGTTCCGCGTGGAGCGCATCGTGCCGGACGGGTCGCCGTGGCGGCTACACCGCTCGGGCCGGTGGGTGCGTGGTGCTCAGATGCTGCGCGTCTCCGCTGGTGACCTGCTGGGGATCGTCGCCGATGACCGGTTCACGACCCCGACGCGGCCGCGTGGGGGAACGGTGCGCGCTGAGGTGCAGCGGCTCGTCGCCGACATCCTGCCGGTCGGTGACTGGTCAGCGTCGCAGACGGTGCCGTCGTCGGTGGAGTACTCGGAGTCCCGCATGGATGCGCTGCTGTCGGTGATGCGTCTGGCGGGTGTGGTGGCGTGGGTGGATCGTGCCGGGGCGCTCCAGGGTGTCCCGGATGTGGGGTCTGGTCAGGTGTGGGAGGCGTCTGCTGCTGATGTGGTGGAGTGGGTGCCGGTGATGGACCGGGACGGGCTCCGCAACGGGTGGGTGGTGACATCGGAGTCGGAGTCTGGGCAGCCGCTACGTGGGGCCGAGTTCGAGGCATCGGGTCCGCTGGCATGGGATGCCTCCGGGTTCGGACGCGTCCCCGAGTTCCTGCACTCCCCGCTAATGCGGACGAACGCTCAGTGCGCGTCGGCGGCGAGGACGATGGGTGAGCGGGCGAGGGCGGCGCGTCGTCAGGTGCTGACCGTGACGTGCGCCCCAGACCCGGCCCTTGATGTGCTGGACACGCTGCGGCTACGGCTGCCGACCCGCACGGTGGATGCCCTGGTGACGGGTATCAGGCTGCCGCTGACTGGGGGATCGATGACGGTCACGGCGAGCGCTGGGTGGGGGGTGCTGGTCGATGTCTGATCCTCTGGGTGATGCTGTCGCGTCTGCTCTGACCCCGGCTCGTCCGCCTGCCGTCGCGGGGGAGGTGAAGGCAACTTCCCCGGTGCTGCTGGTGTCGGTGCTGGGGTCCGAGGTGACGCCGCTGGTGTGGCTGCCGACACCGCTGGCGGTTGGTGACCGGGTGCTGCTGCTGCGCTCCGAGGGGGTGTGGCATGTGGTGGGTCTGCGTACCGCCCGGCCGAGTGAGGGCACTGTGTCATCCACTGGGTCTGGTGTGGTGACCGTCTCGACTGGGGTGGGGCCTGTGACGGTCCCGCACGTCGGTGGTGTGCCGGTGGTGGGTGATCGGGTGGCGCTGCTGTGGGGGTCTGCTGGTGGTGTGGTGGTGGGCCGTATCGGCACACCGTCCGCTCCGCCGCCGCCATCCACGCCGCCGTCTGACCCGACCCCGCCACAGACTGATCCGGCGCCCGCACCGGCCACTGTGGCTGCTGGGGCGGTGCAGGCTGCGACGGCTAGGTCTGGGAGGTGGCGCAGCGACGGCACCGCCGGGCACCGCGCCTATCAGGGGCACTCCACCTCGGGGCAGGTGGCCGACAACACCGGCTACTTTTTTTACGGCTCGACCCTGGCACGGGGCGGGACTGGCTCGTCTGGTGTGGTGCGTCTGTATCGGGCGACCGGTGCGGGCATGTCGGCGGCGCGGACCGTGTGGCTGGCGCTGCACGGTGCTGCGACGCGACCATCGTCACCTCCCGCGCTGACAACTCAGCCTCGCGCCGCCGGGACAGTGGCACAGGGCGGCACCGTCGACATCGCGCTGACCAGCGCTGAGGTGTCGGCGCTGCTGTCCGGCGCTGCTCGCGGGATCGCTGTCTCGTACCAGGGCACCACGGACTACATGGCACTACTGGGCCCATCTGACCGTCCCGACGCTGGACGGGTCACTCTCATCACCACGATCTAAGGAGGCACGGGATGCCGACCACACCGATCTATGGACTCCGGACGCCGGAGTTGGCGGACGCAAACAACGTCCCGGCAGATATGGCCCTGCTGGCTCAGGGCACCGAAAATGCGCTGTCGTCGCTGTCTCCGTCGTGGTCGTCATACGCCGTGGCGTGGTCGCAGAGCGACGGCACCAACCTCTCGATCGGAAACGGCACGCTGGAGGGTCGCTGGATGCAGGTGGGGCGTCTGGTGCACGCCTCGGTGTCGATGGGGCGAGGCTCGACCACCAATCTCGGGTCGGCGGCGTGGGTGTGGTCGATGCCGGTCAACGCCAGGGCCTGGATGATGGTCACTGGCGTGGGGTGGCTGGCGCGTGGCGGGTCTGAGTATCCGCTGACGGTGAGGCCGGTGGGCCCTGGCCGTGTGGTTGCGCTGATCCCGTCCGGGCGGATCTCCAACAACAACCCTGGTGGGTGGGCGTCGGGCGACTCGCTGTTTTTCACGATGACCTACGAGGTGTGATGATGGCTGATCGGATCACGTGGCGCGGCTCCCTGCTGTCGCCCCGCACTCGGGACGCACTGATCGAGGCGGAGCAGTTATGTGCCGCGATGCCCGAGTTCCGTGGCTGGCGGGACGGGTGGATCATCCGCCCCGGTCAGGGGTCGTGGCAGCCACGCAGCCCCTACTCGGGCTCGACCCACACCGGAGACGGCGTGGTCGACCTGTCGATCCGCCACCACCTCACCCCACCGCAGCGCAAGGCGGTGCTGAGGGCGTGTCGGCAGGTCGGGTTCGCGGCATGGCATCGGATGCCGTCCCGCTCATGGGTGGAGCATCACCATCTGGTGCTCATGCCCCCCGACCAGACCACCAACACAGAGGGGCTGGCTGCGTCGGCGATGGTGCAGGTGTCGCACTACCGGCGTGGCCTCGACGGGCTCGTCGGCAAGGACCGCGACCCGGACCCGTGGCGACCGTCCCCGCTCCTGTCGTGGGAGCAGTACCAGCAGCGCACCGACACCCACACCACCCAAACATCCACCCAGGAGGATGACATGCCCTACACCAAGGACGAACTCAAGCGGATCGTGACCGAGGCGCTGAGCGCCTACGACTGGCAGCCGCTCCAGAAGGGGTCCGACAACCCGCTCGTCGCCAGCTCACGCAACAACAACCAGATCTGGGCCAGCATCAACAGCCAGGAGACGCTGCGGCTGGTGCGGGAGCTCGCCAAGCGTCAGGGCGTGGTCGTCGATGAGCAGGCGATCGCCCGCTCGGTGCTCGCCGGACTCACCCCGCTGGTGCGTACAGCCGTCGAGGCCGCAGTGAAGGCCGGCGGAACCCCGCAGGCCGTCGCCGACGCGGTCGTGTCCCGGCTCGGCGACGCACTCAAGGACTGACGCGTGTCTCGCCGGACAGCGATGCTCGGGCTCGGCGTCCTATGGGTGCTGGTCGGGGTGTCGCTGCTCTACGCGGCCGTCCCTGCCCGCGCCGAGCTGATCGACCTGCCCGACTGGCTACGAGCCGCCCTGTGGGTCGCTGCCGGCGTGGTCGCGATCGCCACATCAAGCCATGTTCGGGCGTCGGTGTGGGGTCTGGCTGCGATGGCGCTGGTAGCCTCCGAACGGGTCGGCGCATGGATCGTCGCATGGATCGCCCACGACGGCAACGACCCGGCGACGAAACTCGGGTTGTATCTGATCGCGCTGTGGGCGGTGTGGATCACGGCCCGCATCCCCGCCGATCGGGAGGCATGATGGTGGGTACTGTCCTATCTGTGCTGGCGATCATGGTGTCGCCGGTGGTGGCGTGGCTTGTGGCGCGTGCCGGTCAGCGCTCGACGCAGCGGTCGGCGGAGATCACCTCAGCCACCGACCTGGTGCCTGACCTCATCTCACGCGTGGAGCGACTCGAGCAGCAGGTGCATGCGCTGCAATCCGAGCTGTCCGAGCGGCTGGGACAGCTGTCCGCCGCCGCCTGGTTCATCGACCAGGTCGGGATGCTCCGCCGCCCTGACTGGGGCCGGATGCCCCGCGTCCCGCACCGCATCCGTGACCATATTGACCCGAGCCTGTGGCTCGACCCTGATCCGGTGGACGACACGGAGCCGTCCCCTGTACGAGAGGACTAGATGATGACTGACCAGACGACGGCACCGGTGCCGGTGCCCCCGATCCCTGCTGAGGATCGTCCCTGGATCGCTGCCCGGCGTGGCTGGCAAACCCTCTGGCAGGGTCTCGGGGTCGCTGTCCTCCTCGGTGTGCTGATGGCTGCCCCTGCTGTGCTGGGGGCCGAGTCGTGGTCGCAGGTGTGGCAGACTGCGCCTCAGTGGTCGTGGACGTTGGCGCAGGCTGCTGGGACGGCGCTGGTGGCGTGGCTGCTGCGCCGGTTCGGGGACGACTCTCATGTGGAGCTGCGTCCCCGCCACGCCGCCGACGAGGACTGATCTGCGGTGGCTGAGTGTCGAGGGCTGGATATCGGCCCCACGGTCGCGCCGTTGACGGTGCGTTTGGTGGAGGGTGACCCGGCGTCGATCGTCGCGCCCGGCGTCCCGTCCGGCGCGGTGCTGCGTTTCGAGGCCGGTCTCGACGTGTCCCCGTCGCCTCACGCCGAGGGGGTGTCGTGGGTGCTGTCCGCTGAGCAGGTCGCTCAGGTGGTGTCTGCTGGGTGGCATGTGCGTGGCGTGGCGGTCGTCCATGGGGGCGGAACCCTGATGGCTGGGCAGGTGCGTGTCATCTCCCGCTGGACTGCTGACTGTCCGCAGCAGGGGCAGGTGGTGCGGTATGTGCCGGGCGTGCCGGGTGCTACTGGACCCGCGCCGAAGCTCACTGCTGGGGGTGTCTCGACGGTCCCGTATGGCGAGCCCGCCACGGTCTCTGTGGTGGAGGCTGGCGCTGGTGTGTATCGGCTCGATCTGGGTGTGCCTGAGGGGCGGCGGGGTGAGCGCGGCGATGACGGGCTTTCCCCGGCCGTGGCCGTCGGTGCTGATGCCCGCCTCGTCATCGACGGCACCCCCACCGGCCCTGCCCTGACCGGACCCGCGCCGACTGTCACGGCTGGCACCACGTCCACAC
>NZ_JBQKHC010000034.1:0-7497 GCF_052118485.1 Collinsella sp. LCP21S3_C7
CGCCCCCGGTCCCCGGGGCGCGGCCCTCTTGCTTAAACTGCTCAATTTTTCGTGCTCACGGTGCTCATTTCCCAGTGATCACTCGGACCACTTCTTAGTGAACATCAACATCCGATCTCCCGGGGCCGGCCGATCCGGCCCTCAGGGTATCGGGTTCCCACATTCATCCGCACATGTACGGATGAATGTGGGAGGTGTTCGGATAAAGTTGATAATCAAGGTTATTTGGGGAATCGGGTAAAATAATTTCTTGTTTTTTAGAGCGTACTATGATATACTGCTATTATCCTGATTTGAGGAGTCTACCAAAGGAGTCTACCAAAGGAGTCTACCAAATATGCGGCAAGGTATTCTTAAATAAAATTTGATAATGGGCGCAAAAATGATTGCCCCTTGCAGGGGCTTAGTTTTTGTACCCAATTTAAGAATACTTTTGCCTTTTTAGTAAATATCGTGACGGACAGCGGCTCATGTAAGCCGTCATACTTCTGTTTGTCCGAAGTCATGATCCCCAGCGGTAAAAGTATTAGCCGCTGGGGATTTTTGCGCCCATTTGGGCCTTGTATGGAGGATAGACATGAACATTATCAATATCGGGATTCTTGCCCATGTAGACGCTGGAAAGACAACCTTGACGGAGAGCCTGCTATATGCCAGCGGAGCCATTTCAGAACCGGGGAGCGTCGAAAAAGGGACAACGAGGACGGACACCATGCTTTTGGAGCGGCAGCGTGGGATTACCATTCAAGCGGCAGTCACTTCCTTCCAGTGGCACAGATGTAAAGTCAACATTGTGGATACGCCCGGCCACATGGATTTTTTGGCGGAGGTGTACCGCTCTTTGGCTGTTTTAGATGGGGCCATCTTGGTGATCTCCGCTAAAGATGGCGTGCAGGCCCAGACCCGTATTCTGTTCCATGCCCTGCGGAAAATGGACATTCCCACCGTTATCTTTATCAATAAGATTGACCAGACTGGCGTTGATTTGCAAGGCGTGTATCAGTCTGTTCGGGATAAGCTCTCCGCCGATATTATCATCAAGCAGACGGTGTCGCTGTCCCCGGAAATAGTCCTGGAGGAAAATACCGACATAGAAGCATGGGATGCGGTCATTGAAAATAACGATGAATTATTGGAAAAGTATATCGCAGGAGAACCAATCAGCCGGGAAGAACTTGCGCGGGAGGAACAGCGGCGGGTTCAAGACGCCTCCCTGTTCCCGGTCTATCATGGCAGCGCCAAAAAGGGCCTTGGCATTCAACCGTTGATGGATGCGGTGACAGGGCTGTTCCAACCGATTGGGGAACAGGGGAGCGCCGCCCTATGCGGCAGCGTTTTCAAGGTGGAGTATACAGATTGTGACCAGCGGCTCATCTATCTGCGGCTATACAGCGGAACGCTGCGCCTGCGGGATACGGTGGCCCTGGCCGGGAGAGAAAAGCTGAAAATCACAGAGATGCGTATTCCATCCAAAGGGGAGATTGTTCGGACAGACACCGCCCATAAGGGCGAAATTGTCATCCTTCCCAGCGACAGCGTGGGATTAAACGACGTATTGGGGGACCCAACCCGGCTCCCTCGTAAAAGGTGGCGTGAGGACCCCCTCCCCATGCTGCGGACGTCGATTGCGCCGAAAACGGCAGCGCAAAGAGAACGGCTGCTGGACGCTCTTACGCAACTTGCGGATACTGACCCGCTTTTGCGCTGCGAGGTGGATTCCATCACCCATGAGATCATTCTTTCTTTTTTGGGCCGGGTGCAGTTGGAGGTCGTTTCCGCTTTGCTGTCGGAAAAATACAAGCTTGAAACAGTGGTAAAGGAACCCACCGTCATTTATATGGAGCGGCCGCTCAAAGCAGCCAGCCACACCATCCATATCGAGGTGCCGCCCAACCCGTTTTGGGCATCCATCGGACTGTCTGTTACACCACTCCCGCTTGGCTCCGGTGTACAATACGAGAGCCGGGTTTCGCTGGGATACTTGAACCAGAGTTTTCAAAACGCTGTCAGGGATGGTATCCGTTACGGGCTGGAGCAGGGCTTGTTCGGCTGGAACGTAACGGACTGTAAGATTTGCTTTGAATACGGGCTTTATTACAGTCCGGTCAGCACGCCGGCGGACTTCCGCTCATTGGCCCCGATTGTATTGGAACAGGCATTGAAGGAATCAGGGACGCAACTGCTGGAACCTTATCTCTCCTTCACCCTCTATGCGCCCCGGGAATATCTTTCCAGGGCTTATCATGATGCACCGAAATACTGTGCCACCATCGAAACGGTCCAGGTAAAAAAGGATGAAGTTGTCTTTACTGGCGAGATTCCCGCCCGCTGTATACAGGCATACCGTACTGATCTGGCCTTTTACACCAACGGGCAGAGCGTATGCCTTACAGAACTGAAAGGGTATCAGGCCGCTGTCGGCAAGCCAGTCATCCAGCCCCGCCGTCCAAACAGCCGCCTGGACAAGGTGCGCCATATGTTCAGTAAGATTCCTTGATACGCCACAGCAAGGATGGTTATTGCATTTCCCTGCCTTTCGTGGTAAAATGTAGTTGTAAACCACCAGAGAAAACAACAACCCTGCTACCCCCCGTTATCACCACCGATAACAATTTGATAACAGCCCATCGTATAGGGCTGGATAATATGGACACATCAAATAATCAAAAAAATGAGGTATCAAATTTATGAAGCAAAATCCGTTAAATATGATGCCCAACAACGAGTGGGAATAGGAGAAAACTGGGAATAGAATTCCCAATTTTAGTAGGAACAGCGTAATTAGGTACGCGAATGGGAAGGGGAGTCCCGCGGGACTCCCCTCTGTTTAGATCGAGAATTAGAACGGTAACGTCACGTATGCTTTATGCGTGCTTGCGTTTGCGATACGCGGCTAACGCGATGCCGACTGCGATCAGGGCTGCTGCACTGAAGCAGAGGGATGCCAGGAGTGCCATCTGGTTGTCACCGGTCCGAGGGATTGTTGAGTTGGTGGGAGCGGAGTCGGCATTCTTCTCCCACTGGGCGTACAGGGTGGTGTCCTGGTCTGCGTTCTTCTTGGGGTCGAAGGCCTGCTTGCCTTCCTTGTCGTAGGTCCAGCCCTTGAAGGTGTAGCCTTCAGCGGTGGGATCATCGATAAGGGTGATGGGCTTGCCCTTCTCGGTCTGCTTGGTCACACTGTCGCCGTGGCCGTTCATGTCGAAGGTGACATCGACCATTTCGATGGTGGGAGTTTCCCAGACAGCCGTGAAAGTGATGTTTTCTTTAGCGGTGTATTCGCCTTTAAGGGGATCGGTGCCTTCGGAGCCCTTCATGATCCAGCCAACGAATGTGTAGTCGCCGTCAGTGCCTAGATTAGGGAGTTCGACGACACCGCCTTTGTTCACGGTCTTGGCCTCAGGAGCAGTGCCATATTTGGATTCGAAGGAAACGGTGACCTTTTCCTTTTCGGTCCATTTGGCGTAGACGGTCATGCTTGTAGCGGCGGTGCCGTTGAACGAGGTGGTGAGGCTCTCATCGGTGAACCAGCCGCCGAAGTCATAGTCGGTATCGGTGGGCTCGGGCAGGGTGACGGACGTCCCCTTCTTGACCTTAATGGGGTCAATCTGGGCTCCGTGGCTGTTCATATTGAAGGTCACGGTGACGGTTTCGGGCATCAAATAAAGCACTGCTTTAGTGAATCGGGTATTGGCATTCGAGCCTTTAATGGAAGATGCTGATTGATCGGTAGGAGAAATAGGTGAATCAAAACGGGCGGTTAATACCGATCCCTCTTCCGTTGTCAGCTTAAGGACAGATGGGGGAATTGGATCGTTGCCGTTATTCATGATGAAGGCTTCCAGGTGATCGCTCGAGTCAACTCGTTTTATTTCAAGCGTAAGGCTCTTTCCAACATTTGCTGAAACGCCGCCAGCTCCCGGCTCTGCGACGCTATCCCAAGTGGCAATGGGCTCTTCGCCTTCAGCCCAGGCGTAATTCTGGGTGCCGGAGAAGGTGAAGGCGCAAACGCCGACTATGGCTGCGAGCGTGAGGAAGAAAACCGTCCGGCGCCTGGCCAAGGTCTCTTTAGCCTGTATCTTCATCGTATCCTCCAATTCAAGCGTGCGTTCCCTATTGCAACATTGCATTTCATGTTAACAGAGAATTATTTTCGGGCATGTCCCTTGCTCGGCTCGGGCTTGCTCTGGACGGGGATGCTTCGTGGTCTTGATGGGGTGGGTGCCTAATTCGAAGGAGGCAGAATCTGGTTTGGTGGTGCAGAAAAGCAACAAATATGATTTATTAGAGAGGTAATTAAATTCAAACGACGCATAGCCAACAAAGATTCGGTTATTCTTTACCAAATCGAAAAAACGCAGCAACACACTGTACGTCGTGTTGCGTTTTACGTTGGTTCAATTCGATGCAATTGGAGCAGACATGAGCTTCATGGATTCCAAATTCTCCAAATGGGGAGAGGTCGAAACTGCAGTTCTCTCCCAATCGCTTGCGAAAAGATTTGCGAGGGTGATGCTGGCGGCAGTGCTGGCAGCATCTTTTCTGCCCGTCGCAGCTTTCGCTGATGGGGGCGGGGCGGTAAGCGATCCCGTTGGCAATGCATTCAAAGGCCCTGATAAGATTCAGTACGGCGTTGCTGCACAATATACCAATATAACATCAAGGTCTGAATATAAATGGGATTATATTCGTGACAATGACGGTGGAGATGTCACAATCTCGTATCTTGATAATCTTTATCCTAATCACAAGACCGTTTCTGTAATGGGAACTCAAGTCGGCCACGTGACCTTGGTGGTTTCGGGAGGTGATGTGGGTGAGGAACGATTCGAAATCGAGATTACAAAGCGTAACGTAACTCTTAAGTCCACAAACGTCTCAAAAACCTATGACGGCGAACCTCTTGCCTGTCCCGTATCAGTTGATCCTTGTTTTGCTACGTTTGACGATGTTTATTGCATATCGACTAGTTCTCGGACCAATGTTGGCATAACGAATAATAATACGTTTGAGATAATATTTATTAAGGGTAGTCCCGACTCTTACAATATTACCAAGTTTGAAACAGGTATAGTGGAGATCACACCACGTCCGGTCACCCTGACCTCCGCGAGTGGTTCCAAGGAGTACGACGGCAAGCCCCTGACCAATCACAAGGTCACCGTTGGGGAGGCTGCCCGGGATACTGGTTGGGTCGATGGCCAAGGTGCCACCTATTCTTTCACCGGCTCGCAGAAGATCGTCGGCTCCTCCGAGAATGCATTCGAATGCATCCCCAACGAGGGAACCAATCTGGACAACTATCAGATCAACAAGACGTATGGAACCCTGACCGTTACCGACCGTAGCGAGAAGTACCAGATCACCCTCACTCCCAATTCCAAGTCCGTGACCTACGACGGCACCGAGAAGTCCGTATCCGGTTTCGAGACCCTGGAGTTCGAAGTCAACGGCTCCACCTACACCGTCGAGGGTCTGACCGCCGAGGCCAGAGGCACCGATGCAGGCGAGTACCCTGTCAAGGTTTCCGGCCAAGCTGTCGTCATCGATTCCGACGGCAACGATGTGACCGACCAGTTCACCGTGAACATCGACGATGCCAAGCTGACCATCGTCGGGGGCGACTCCGATAAGTCTGCATCCAATCTCCCTCACACCGGCGATAGCGCCGCCCTCTATGCAATGGGCATCTGCGGCGTTGCGATCGCTGCCGGTGCTGGGGCGCACTTCACGTCCAGAAAGCGCAACAACTATAAATAAGCACGGATACCATTGGTGCAGCTCCATTGAAATGAAGCGCTAAGATAATCAGCAAAGGGGCCTTCCCGTCTGGGAAGGCCCCAACTTTGTGCGCGAGCATGGCATGTCAGAGAGCAAGCGTTTTGTTGAGGGGGTAAATTGTTTGCCAGCAGCCTCTGACCATGCTGAATCTGTCTACTATTCAAACAGAAAAACGAGCAGCTCAACATATTTTCCTGCAGAAAAGAATACGGCAGTGCACGCAACGCGGCCGGCCCCTTCCTTTCCTGCCGAAATCCACACGCCTGCCATCCGCTTTTTCTATGCAAATATTCACAAACACGCAAAAAAGGAATACAAATACCTTATCGATTATTTGAACGAGAAAGGGAACACAATGGGTAGACTCGAAGGCAAAGTTGCTATCGTAACGGGTTCCACCAGCGGCATTGGCATCGGTATCGCAAAGGTATACGCAGCCGAGGGCGCAACGGTTGTTATTAGTGGTCGTCGTGCCGAAAAAGGCCAAGTTGTAGTTGATCAAATTGTTGAAGCAGGCGGCAAGGCAAGCTTCCACTATTTCGACATTACCGAACCAGCAAGCATCGAAGCGCTTATTGCAGACACTGTAGAGCAATACGGCAAGCTCGATATTTTGGTAAACAATGCAGCAAACGTTGCCCTCAAGGACGGTCGTGTTGACGAGCTCACCCTTGAAATGTGGGACGCTATTTTGGAAAGCGACCTGCGCGGCACCTTCTATGCAACGAAGTGCGCTATCCCCTACATGAAAGAAATTGGTGGCGGCGCAATCGTCAACATTGGCTCTATGGCATCATGTGCAGGCGACTTAGGTTCTACCGCTTATGCATGCGCCAAGGCGGGCGTAGACATCTTCACGCAATACGTTGCCTTGCAATACGGCAAAGACAACATCCGCTGCAATTGCATCCGTCCAGGCTTGATTGTTACGCCAGAAAACGAGGCGAAGGTTCCTCAGATGCTCAAAGATATCTTCTTGGGTAGCATCATGGTTAACCGCTACGGTTGCCCAGAAGACATTGCTCATGCAGCCGTATATTTTGGCTCCGATGAAAGTACCTACACCACAGGACAGATCATCAACGTTGACGGCGGCATGAATTCGCACGCTCCAACCGTTGCTCAGTTCCGCCAGATGAATTCCCGCACGTGGTAATTCGTACAGGCGAATAGACCAGTACGAAAGCGCGAACGCGAGAATGCGGAAAGCGTGAACGCATGAACGCATGAACGTGCTAGAGTGTGAATGCGCGAAGGTGCGCATGACTGAATGCGCGAAAGCACACCACGCACGCAAAAGATTTCTTGCAGATAGAATCTACATGGCCACTCTTTGCGGGTGGCCATGTTTTTTGCGCAGGCAATCTGTTGGCTAAGACTTATAGGACAAAATGTGTGTCCACGTTGGGGGGGCATCGGCGCAGGTCGACGCCCCTTTTTCAGCCGTATAAATTCCGTGCCCGATTTTAACCGCTCGGATAGAATGTGTGTCCGGTTGCCTATCGTTCCCGCAGGTAGATAACCTTTTCCGGAACCGTTAAAAACCCTTTCGGAAGAGGTGCCCATGAAGGCCGTCTATTGCCCCTACTGCGGCGGGCGGTCTTTCAGGTGTTGATGTTCACTAAGAAGTGGTCCGAGTGATCACTGGGAAATGAGCACCGTGAGCACGAAAAATTGAGCAGTTTAAGCAAGAGGGCCGCGCCCCGGGGACCGGGGGCG
>NZ_JBQKHC010000035.1:0-5868 GCF_052118485.1 Collinsella sp. LCP21S3_C7
AGCCCACGTTGCCTAGGAACCGCCCCCAGGGGATGTTGCCCCCCCGCCGCCCTTATGGGGCTACCGGTGCGCACGGCTGGCAATGGGTTTGACCCTGCGGCCCGCACGGGACGCCCGCAACCACCGTATCGTCGATAGGAGCTTTTCCCACATGGCAGACATCGCATTCGAGAAGGACCTCTCCGTCACCGAGACCGGCATCGGGGGCCTGAAGGTCGTCGACCTCGCCGTACACGGCGACTCGCGCGGCTGGTTCAAGGAGAACTGGCAGCGCGCCAAGATGACCGCTCTGGGCATCCCCGACCTCAAGGTCGTCCAGAACAACATCTCCTACAACGACAGCCGCGGCGTCACCCGCGGCATCCACGCCGAGCCCTGGGACAAGTTCATCTCCGTCGCCCGCGGCTCGGTCTTCGGCGCCTGGGTGGACCTTCGTGAGGGCAGCGAGACCTTCGGTAAGGTGTTCACCTGCACGCTGGATCCGAGCAAGGCCATCTACGTACCGCGCGGCGTGGGCAACTCCTTCCAGGCCCTGGAGGACGGCACCGCCTACACCTACCTGGTGGACGCCCACTGGTCCCTTGAATTGAAGAAGACCTACACGTTCGTGAACCTCGCCGACCCCGAGCTCGCCATCGAGTGGCCCATCCCGCTCGATGAGGCCACCGTATCCGAGGCCGACCTCAACCACCCGATGCTCGCCGACGTCGTCCCCATGGCTCCGAAGCGCATCCTCGTCACCGGCTGCAACGGCCAGCTGGGCCGTGCGGTCCGCGCGCTGGCCGAGGAGTGCGGCGTCGCCAGGGACTTCGACTTCTGCGACATCGACACCTTCGACATGTCCGACCCGGAGTCCTACGCGCAGTACGACTGGTCGCTCTACGGCACCGTGATCAACTGCGGCGCCTACACGGCGGTCGACAGGGCCGAGACTCCCGAGGACCGCGTGACCGCCTGGAAGGCGAACGCGACGGGGCCGGCGCTGCTCGCCCGCATCTGCGCCGAGCACGGGATCACCCTCGTCCACGTTTCCTCCGACTACGTCTTCGACGGCACCGCCGAGGTCCACACCGAGGAGGAGCCCTTCAGCCCGCTTTCCGTCTACGGTCAGACCAAGGCCGCCGGCGACATCGCCGTGGCCGGCTGCCCGCGCCACTACATCATGCGCTCCAGCTGGGTCATCGGCGAGGGCCACAACTTCGTCAAGACCATGAAGGCGCTCTCCGACCGCGTTGCTGACCCGGAGGACAAGCTCACTCAGGTCACGGTCGTTGACGACCAGCTGGGCCGCCTGACCTTCACGCGCGACATGGCCGAGGCCATCTTCCACGTGCTGGGGACGCACTCCCCCTACGGTACGTATAACTGCACCGGCTCCGGCGCCGTGAAGTCCTGGGCGGACATCGCCTGCGCCGTCTTCGAGGCCGCCAACGGCAACGGGGACAAAGTGGTCCCGGTCAGCACCGCCGACTACTACGCCGGCGCCGAGGGGCCCGTCGCCCCACGCCCGGTGCACTCCGCGCTGGACCTGTCAAAGCTCGAGTCGGTCGGCTTCCACATGCCCGACTGGGAGGAAGAGCTGGGGGAGTACCTCAAGACGCTCTAGTCTCTATTTAATTTACGAGAGAAAAAGCCGCCGCTTGTTAACGGCGGCTTTTCTTGTTGGTGGCTATCTGCGCAGTGGTGCCAATAGTATTCTGCGGAAGATCTACCTCTCGCTTGGCGTGGTTGCGGACCTGCCGGGCTGGTCGTTGTAGGCGTACTTGCTGTACACGTTGACCTCCCACTGCTTTTTTTCGACCTTTGCTACAGAATCCAGGATGAATCCGGTTGCAAGGCTCAGACCACAGAGGAACATAAACGATGCAGCAAGCATGGCAGTGGGGAAGCGCGGGACTAGACCGGTCTGAAAGTACTCAACAAAGATAGGAATGCCCAAAGCCAGGCCGATAATCGCGAATAGAAGTGCGACGAGGCTGAAGAACTTCAGCGGGCGGTAGTCTTTGAACAGCGTACCGATCATCGCAACGACTTTAATGCCGTCGCTCACGGTATTGAGCTTGGACTCGGAACCCTCGGGACGATCGCGGTACTCGATGGGCACATCTTTGATGCGCCAGCGGTGGTCGACGGCGTGGATTGAGAGCTCAGTTTCGATTTGGAAGCCCTCGGAAAGCACAGGGAAGGTTTTAACGAACGGGCGGCTCATTGCGCGATAGCCCGTCATGACGTCATCGAAGCTGTAACCATAGATCCACTTGATCATGGCGCGAACTAGGTTGTTGCCAAAACCATGGAAGGCGCGCTTGTTTTCCTCGGCATAGGTGCCGTTGGAAAGGCGGTCGCCTACGGTCATGTCGGCCGTGCCGTTAAGGATGGGCTCGCAGAGGGCCTTAGCCGCCTCGGCGGGGTAGGTGTCGTCCCCGTCGACCATCAGGTAACAATCGGCATCGATATCGCGAAACATCTGACGGCAGACGTTGCCTTTTCCCTGACGGGGCTCAAAGCGGACCGTGGCGCCGTGCTCGGTGGCGATGCGTGAGGTATCGTCCGACGAGTTGTTGTCATAAACATAGACCGTCGCCTGCGGAAGCTCGCGGTGAAAGTCGTCGATGACCTTACCGATCGTGAGAGCTTCGTTGTAGCAAGGGATGATGACGGCGATGGATTCAGAATTCACTCAATGCTCCTTATACATTCAATCCTAGAAAGTATAGCCTTTTGCGTCTGACATCCTTAGATGTGGGTTAGTTCTCCAGTTTTGCTGCGCGAATCTTTTGCATGGCCGTCGGGTCTATACTGTTCATTTGTCAACGATTACGAGTAAGGGAGTTGCATCCGTGTCGGATCAGACAAAGCAACAAGAAACTCGCAGTCTGCCTGCGACGTTTGCTAAGAACGAATTTGAGAAGGATGCATTTATCCTTCGTCAGCTGGTTACCAAGGATTTTAAGATCAAGTATCGCCGTAGCGTTCTGGGCGTCGCATGGTCGGTGCTCAACCCGTTGCTGATGATGATCGTCATGGCCATCGTGTTTTCGACGATTTTCGCCCAGGGCCGCAATGGCTCGATTACGCCCGAAATGTATCCGCTGTATTTGATCGTAGGTAACGTTACCTTTGCCGTCATGTCCGAGTCCACGAACCAGGCGCTGACGTCCATTGTAGGTGCGGCTCCGCTGCTCAAGAAGGTTAAAGTGCACCGTTGGGTTTTTCCGGTGCAGAAGGTACTTTTCTCACTCGTGAACTTTGGCTTCTCGCTGGTCGCCGTAGCTATTGTTATGCTGTGGTTCCGTGTTATGCCTTCTTGGCACCTTATTCTGTTGCCGGTTTGCCTGCTGCTGCTTATGTGCTTCTGCATGGGTCTGGGCATGATGCTCTCAGCCCTTACGGTCTTTTTCCGCGACGTTATGCATCTGTGGAGCGTCGTCATCACGGCATGGACCTACATTACGCCCATCTTCTGGACTACCGACTTTATCGTTCAGATGCCTTATCTTGTTCGTATTTTGGTTTACGCGAACCCCATGTACAACTATCTGCAGTTTATGCGCGATATCTTCCTGTTCCAGACTACGCCCTCGCTTATGACGTTTGGTATGTGCGTCGCTTGGGCTGCCCTTGCGCTTGTTATTGGCTACACCGTGTTCCATAAGTCCGAGCGCAAATTTATCCTCTACATCTAAGGAGTGCTGTGATGACTGAATCTGTTGTTGATTACAGCGAGCAGCCTCTGGCTGTCGAGGTCGACGACGTCACCATGATCTTTAACATGGCGTCCGAGTCGCTGACCAACCTCAAGGAGTACTTTATTAAGCTCGCAAAGCACGAGCTGTTCTTTGAGGAGTTTAGGGCGCTTAAGCATATCTCGTTTGATATTCATCGTGGCGAGGTTGTGGGTCTGGTCGGCACCAACGGCTCCGGCAAATCCACGATGCTCAAGATTATCGCCGGCGTGCTCGAGCCCAGTGAGGGCAGCGTTAAGGTGCACGGTAACATCGCGCCGCTGATTGAGCTTGGTGCCGGCTTTGACCCCGAGCTGACCGCCCGTGAGAACATCTATCTGAACGGCGCCTTGCTCGGCTATACCAAGGAGTTCATCGACGCAAACTTTGACGGCATTATCGAGTTCGCTGAGCTGCAGAACTTTGTCGATATGCCGCTTAAGAACTTCTCCTCGGGCATGGTGGCGCGTATCGCCTTTGCAATCGCGACGATCACCGAGCCCGATATCCTGATCGTTGACGAGACGCTGTCCGTCGGTGATGTGTTCTTCCAGCAGAAGTGCGAGGACCGCATTCAGCACTTTATCCAGAGCGGCGACGTGACAGTTCTGTTCGTTTCGCACTCCATGGAGCAGGTTGAGCGCATCTGCCAGCGTGCCGTTTGGATTGAGAAGGGTGACCTTCGCATTGACGGACCGGTTGATGAGGTCTGCAAGGCGTATCGCGAGCAGTTCAACTAGGTTATAATTACAGCCGCTTGGCTGATTTATTTGGTTGAGCGTGCGGTTATTTGCTCCATTAGCTCAGTTGGATAGAGCAGGGGACTTCTAATCCCAAGGTCGACGGTTCGAATCCGCCATGGAGCACCATCGTTTATTGAGCCCGGGCCGCTTGGTGGTCTGGGCTTTTTTCGTCTTGTGTGCTGCGGTTTTGAAGGGTTCGCTATGGGAAGCAAAAGGCTCGACTGGATCGATATTGTAAAGGGGATTGCAATTATTCTGGTCATTGTGGGGCACACCGTCCCAAATCCCTCTCCCTTGAGGCACGCGATCTTCTCGTTTCACATGCCGGTGTTCTTTATTCTTGCCGGGTATACGTTTAGGCCGAAACCGTGGCGTGAGCTGCTGAGTGGTTCGGTGTCGCGCCTGCTGGTGCCGTATGTGGTTCTTGCACTGGCGTGGCAGGTGCCGACGTTCTTGATGAGCGGCGCTCCGTTGACGGGAGGTACACTTGCAGGCGGGCTCGAGACGCTTGTGTTTGCCTCGGGCGTTGATGTGCCCGGGCTTGGCGTTGCTGCCGTTGGCATGGCATGGTTTCTAGCGGCGCTGTTTACGTCGCGCCTGCTGTTTAATGCGCTCGTGCGGTTGTTTGACCGCCGCGGGATTGGGGTTGTTTGGCAGGGCGTTGTCTGTGCCGCGATTGCCTTTTGCGGTTTGAGCGTCTCTCGCTATTTTGGTGTTTACCTGCCACTCGATTTGGATCTGAGCTGCTACATTGTCTTGCTGATGTGGGTTGGGTATACGGCGCGCCAGAGGGGGCTGGAGCCGAGCGTGTGCAAGCCTCTTCTGTTTATTGGAGCCGGTGTCGCTTGGCTTATCCTTGCCGCGCTGAGTGGGCTTGAGCTTTCGAGTCGCCGCGTGGATGGATTTGTTGTTGCGACGGTTGCTGCTGTTTCGGGTAGCTACTGCGTCTGTTGGGTTTCGATGGCGTTGGAGAAGTTGAAAGACGTGCCGGTTTTGAGGGCTTTTGAGCTAGGACTCGTGTTTTGCGGGCAGGCCAGCCTTGCCATCTTCGCAATCCATGCGGTTGATTGGTTTATCCCTTGGCAGACGATGCCTCTGCTTATGACGCTGCCAGCATCGTGGTTCTTTGCTTCAATCGTACGCTGTGCCTGCGATATTGGATTGGCTTATGTGATCAAGAAGGCATGATGACAGCGGGCGGACGGTCTTTTTGAGAGCCGCCTCCCGCTATTTTGAAAGGGTTTTGAGGTGCGAATTCGTGCTGGGCTTTGACTCGATTGCTTGATTTTAGAGGCTTCGGTAGTTTGTGTGACAAGGGGCTAGCCTAGGCAGCAACGCTCTTCGCTCCCTTCACGCCCTTCTTCCTCGCCTTCACCGGGCGACCCGGGAGCTGGGGCTGG
>NZ_JBQKHC010000036.1:0-4346 GCF_052118485.1 Collinsella sp. LCP21S3_C7
GGCTTGTCCTGGTCGTCCCCCCCCGGGGCGTAGATCGCTTTCGGGGTCCAGCGCTCCATCCTGCGAGCGCCGTACATGGTGCGGGCGCCGTTGGCTCGCAGCACCGACTTCTTTTCGCCGTCCTTGGTGATGCGGACAGCCGGCTTGGCGTTGATGACTTGGTTGATGTCAGCGCCGTCCTCGATCGCCCGAAGCTGGTCTCGGGTGAGGTCCTTGATGTCGGACACGTCCAGCGGAGGCACTGAGGGTTTATCCCGGTCACTGACAGCCACCAGGCGTCCATCGCAGCCGGGGTGCCGCGTGAACGACCTCGTGCCAGGCTTGAACAGCTTCCCGACGAGCACCGCGCACCGCTGGCACATCGGGGCGGGGTCCACGAACATCAGCGACGTGCGAGCCCTCCCAGTCGCCCCGACCATGGCGGCGTTACGGCCGGCTTCCGACACAGCCCAGTGGGCCATCGTCTGCGCCACCCTGCCGCCAGCGGCCAGCTTCTGAGTGGCAGTGCCCGGCGTCGCCCTGGCTGTGATGACAGCCGGATACAGGAGGGCGGGGATTGTGAGAACTGCCCCTGACGTTGGGTGCTCCGCCCATCCGCCGAAACCAGCCGGGTCGACCTCCGCCAACGCCTTCTCTGGGTATCCGGAGCGGTACAGGTCGTCGTCCACGCTGGCAGCGCCAGCAGCAGCGGCACCGATCTGCGCGGCCACCACCAATCGAGACAGAGGCGTCAGCTTCAACTGCCATTGAGCAGCCCAGTCGCCGCTCGCGCGGATCGTGCGCCACTCGCGGCCCACCATCGTGGCAGCGGCCCGCGAACGGGCCAGCATCGCCTTCTCAGGCGACTGTGGTGACATCGCCCGGAGCCGCCATCAGCGCCTGCACCAGCGGGTCGGCATCCTGCTCGCGGAAGTAGGCCCGCTCCCGTTGCTTGCGCCCCTCGTCCCATCCCAGTTCGTCCCACACGCCCTCGCGAGAGAGGATCGGCACGCCGCCAGCCATCTTCGTGAGGGCGTCGGCTCGCTGTGAGTAGGTGGGGGTCGCGGGATCGTGCCACAGCGCCCTGATCTCGTTGCCGGGGAGCCATTCGCCGGTGCGGAGGCGTTCCCGCAGGCCCATCACCCACGCCCACGAGTCACCGTCGTACACGTTCATGCGCTCGACGTTGCGGATTAGACGGGCCTCATCGGCGCGGATCGCGCCCTCCGACGCAGGATTGACGGTGTCTTGACCGAGGTAGCGGGTCGGGAGCCCCAACATCCCGCCACACCAGCGCAGCATCGCGTTCACGGCGTCGGTAAAGTTCGACAGTTGCGCCGCGTCCCACGACCCGAACCTGGCGTCCTTGTTCGACGTGACCTTGAGGATGGTCATGTATGCCTCCCACGTCGCCATGGGTTTACCCGTCTTGGGGTTGATGAAGTCTTCCTTCTTGACGCCAGCGGCCCACCGGTGGGGCCACGCCAACGCCTCAGCGCCGATCTGCGTGTTCGTGATGATGCGGGCGATCGCGTCCGTCATCGGGATCACGTCCGCCATCTCTGACACGCCAGTCCAGCGGCCCGTGCGGGGCCGGTTCAGGAACATCACGACCGGCACTCGGCCAAGCCCGTGCTCGTCAGGGTCGAACTCGTCGGCCCAGTCGTGGCCGTCGCGGATCAGATAGCGGCTCTTGTTGGGCAGGTACAGGGTGGCGCGCTGCCGGTCATCGTCGCCGGTGTAGGTGCGCAGCGCGGCAGTCATGCGCCGACGGGGATCGATCTCGACCGAGAACGCCTCAGGCGACTCCACGGTGATGAGCGGCTGATCGGGTTCTTCAGGGTTTGTGGACACGACCGCGAAGCCGCGCCCGAAAGTTCGGCAGTCCTTGTGCAGCAGCGATGACTGGGAGGGCAAGTTGTTGTACTCCCACGCCTCCTGCAAGCCGCGGTCGATCTTGTCGGAACCCGACCGCTGGAAGGCGCGCAACTGCTGGCGGCGCTCCGGCTCATCCACAGCCATGCGTGGCACGTTGATCGCGACCTCGAACATCCTCAGTTCGGGCGGCACGGCGAGACCGATCACGTCGATCTTCTGCAGGCCCTCGTAGTACATGTCGAGGTGCTTGTAGTCGCGCTTGATCTTCGGGGTCTTGCGGTGGAGGCGGTTCAGGACATCAATGTCACCCATGCCCACCTCCATTCATCGTCTAGGCGAAGCACCACACGGCGCTGTTCTGTGAGTCGTCATCGGTCCAGTCGGTGGCCAGCACAGCCCGTCTCGGCGCGTACGCGAGGGCGTCTGCCACTACGACGTCGATCTTGCGGGGGCTGTTCGGGTATTCCTTGCGGATCAGCCGGTACTGGCCGCGCCGCTTCACGAACGCGTTGCCGTAGTGCCGCAGCGCGTCCGGGTCGCTGCTCTGTTTCGTGGTGCCGTTCACGATGTCGGTGTGGAGCGTGTCCAGCGCCGGCCCCATCAGGGTGTCCGACGTCGTGGGGAATTCGACCACCACGTCCTCGCCGAACTCGTGCGCCAGGTCTGAGATGTCGCTGCGCCACTCGTGTGGGTCGTAGTGGCCTCGGATCACGCGATAGCGCTTGTGCGCCTCACGGATACGCTCCAGCACCTCAGTGCGCGGCACCTGCCATCCGATGCCGTCGACACCCTCGGGTTTCTCCCACAGTCCGATCGTCCACCGGTAGCCGTCTGACATCCGGCAGCCGCGGAGGATGGTCGAGTCGGAGTTCAGCGACCCGTCGAACCCGAGCGTGATCGCTGTGCCATCGGCAGGTTCGGGGCCGTCCATCTGGGCGTCCTCCACAGCCCTGAGCGCGATCCACGCATCCGAGGACGCCATGGCGCGGTTCAGGTAGTAGCGGGCACCCTCAGCCTCGTCACGGCACTCGGTTGGGTCCAGCATCGTCCGATAGGCAAGTTCAGGGGTCATCCACCCCGACACGGGGTCCATCGCCGCGCCGTACACGTAACGCAGCTGCGCCAGCGTGTGCTCGCGGTCCTCATAGATGCGGATCGGTCCCTTCGCCTCGCGATGGTGCACCAGCCATCCGGGGCCTAGTTGCTCGGCCTTCCAACGCTTGTAGATCGTCTCCCAGACGCTCTCCTCGCCGTAACGGAATGCGGTCGTTGTCAGCAGCGCCCACGGTTCGTCACGCGACCTCTTCGGTAAGTTACGCATCGTCGTGGCGTACATGTTCCGCAGCTCCGGGAGCACGTACAGGTGCACCTCATCCGGCACGAGGAACGTTTCCTTGCCGCCGTCCTTCGACGCGGCACCAGACGAACTCGAGCGGCACTCCCCACCGTTCGGCAGATAGATGTTAGTCGCTGAGCGGTAGTCGCGGATGCCCTTCACGCCGTCGTAGATGTCTGGGTGGTTGTCGTGTCCCCAGTCACCCATCACGAAAGCAATGTTTTGGAACGTGTTGCCCGACTGCTTCTCCTCGGTCGCGAGGCAGCGGACGAACGGGGAGCGGATCGGGCGTCCCACCGGCTGCCCGCTCGCATCCCAGCCGTCAAAACGCACCGGGGCCAGAGCCTCCGCCACGCCAATCAGGCCCGCGACCTCCGACTTCGCCCGACCCTTCGGCATTGACAGCACGCCACGAGAGATCAACCGACGCCCCGACGCCGGTTCGAGCTCGTAGGCGTCCACGATGAAGTCAAACATCTCGTCATCGAACGTCAACGGCTGCCCCTCCACCGGCCCAGGGCCATGGCAGGCATACGCCTCGAGCCAGTCGATGACGGCATAGCCGAGAGAGCACTTCTGCCCCTCGAACAGGGGGCGGAACATCAGCCTGCGCGCCGCTTCCGCGCCCGGTCAAGGCTCGACACCTTGCCTGCGGATGCGACCGACTCCACAGACTTCTGATAGGCACCCCTCGGACCCCGATACTGGGGCCGTCGACCCTCCACGTCCGGCAACCGCAGCGCCGCCAGCAGCTGCTTGAGGACCGTGGCCGTCGCGTTCGCCTCACGCAGCGCCGAGTTCACGACCAAGCTGGACACTCCGTTACCGTCCGTCTCAATCGACAGCAGCACGTCATGCTTGCCACGGATCGCCGCATCCAGAGAATCGAGCCGATCCTTTGCCCGGCACGCCTCCTCCAGTTGCACCAACTGCTCCGGCGTCAGCTCGAACACGTCCGCCACGCCACGCCACAAAGCACGCCCACCATCCGCCAACGAGGCTGGACACGGGGCCGGGATATGGGGCTCGTCAGACATGCTCAACACCTCCAGCGTCGCGCCGATATGCATCTGGTGGTATCGCACCACCAGAGAGAATGGTTTTCAGGCCCTGTAGACCTGTCTCTTATACACATCTGACGCTGCCGACGAAG
>NZ_JBQKHC010000037.1:0-3627 GCF_052118485.1 Collinsella sp. LCP21S3_C7
TGACGCGGAAACGGCCCCTCCCGGGGCCGTTTCAGTTCCAGATCGTTGTTTTCGCCCGCTGAGCTGGGCCTATGCCGGAATCTCTCCCACAGAAACCACCGAAGAGCCAAATCATTTCAGAACGTATACGAGCGTTCGAAAGTCGGCTGTGTTAGCACTATTGCTGCGAGTTAAAGTCGGAGGAAAGATCTCATGGTTACACGTCAAGAGATGTTGAATTTCTTTAAGTAGGTAAATAGGCATTATCCAGCAAGCGGCCGCTATGACAGCGAAGTCCGCAAATTTCCAATCGCCACCGGGCGAGATGAGAGAGCGCATGCTTGCCTGGTTCAAGAGCCAGGGTCCTAAGGGGTATGGCAGTTTTACGTGCAAGAACGAGAACAGCGATGCCGAGCGAACCTACAGCTTGCTCCAGAATGTTGCATCGCTTTTGTGGATTGCCGAAGCCGTTGGCATCGACGCCGATACTGTCGAGCATGCCTACTACGAAGCCGCAAAGGTGGCAGTCATGAGTCATGCTAAACTCCTCTGCCGAATGCAGTTCGGCAGAGGAGTTTCTTAAGCCTCGGGAAGCCTTTCAAGGATGTCGAGCCAGGACTCCTGCTATTTGCTGCCAGGATAGTTGCGCTTGCCCGTTATGACGTCGAGCGTGTATCGTTGCCGCCGATGGGGACGTGGAGCATGAGCAGAAGCGCCACGAGTCCCAAAGGCTTGCTGGAGTCCGCTCACTTTGCACGGGGGCGACATCGAAGGGTCGTCGCGCAGGTTTCGGCCAAATACGTAACAGCTGGCATTGTGTGGACAGCGTCAGAGATGCGTCATTAGGGCGTTCTTCGTCTGGTTGCAAATCCGCTTTGCATCCAGGTCAGAGCCATGCTACAATGCTCGTCGACAATTCATCAGCGGGGCCTTTGGCAAGCGCCGCTTCGAGTTAGGTCAGGTTAGATGAAGAACTAGCGATGCCCATTTCGGGCGCCCCATACGACCATGCCGCTAATCGGGTCGCGCTTCAGGGTGCCGCATCGCTTCAGTGTCTTCTCGTTTCAAGTTCATGCATCGCGTGCCTGACCCTTTGCGCGACCTCCCCTCGAAGGAGCTCGCCATGCAACTGAATCTCAATCACATCAGCTATACCTACCCTGGTACGGTATCGGCCGCCATCGATGACGTCAGCGTCACGTTCCCGTCGGGATGGACGGGCATCATCGGCGATAACGGATGCGGGAAGAGCACGCTTGCCCGTATCGCCGCGCACTCCATCGCGCCAGATTCCGGAACGGTGAGTCCGAAGCTGTTCTCGGCGTACTGCCAGCAGGACTCGACCCAGGAACCGGACAATCTCTTCGACCTCGCATCGGACTGGGGCAAGGAAGCGCAACGAGCAAGGGCTTTGCTTCGCGTCGAAGACGACTGGTTCTGGCGCTATGGCACTCTATCTGGCGGTCAGCAGAAGCGACTCCAGATCGCATGCGCGCTCTATGCGCGACCGGAAGTCCTCATCATGGACGAGCCGACAAACGACCTCGACGTCGTGACACGCAACATCGTGAGGGAAGCCCTCGCTTCCTTCAGCGGCATCGGAATTCTCATCTCGCATGACAGGGCTCTGCTGGATAGCCTTGTGAGCCAGAGCCTGATGTGCGAGGGGGTGCGTTGGACCATGCGACCCGGAGGGTACTCGAAGGCGAGTGGCCAAGCGGCCATCGAGCGCTCTGCTGCAATCAGGGACCGCGAGAAGGCCGCCCGCGAAGCGAAGCGCTTGAAGGCGGAAGCCCAGCGCAGAAGCGAGGAGGCGGCGCGTCAGAAGGGCAAGCGCAGCAAGCGCAACCTGGACAAGCACGACAGTGACGCACGGGAGAGGATTGGACGCGCCATAGTCTCAGGAAAGGACGGCGTGGCTGGCAAGCTCTCGTCCAATATGAGTGAACGGCTGGCAAAGGCCGAGGGAGAGCTCTCAAAGAGAGTTGTCTCGAAGCGATACGACCATACTATCGGCGCGTTCGGCATTGCCGCGCGTTCGAGCTGCGTGGTGCACCTAGAGGCGACGCGACTGTCCGCTGGTGATTTCTCGATAGACGTGCCAGAGCTCTGGATCTTGCCAACGGATCACGTGGTGTTGACTGGCGCGAACGGAACGGGAAAGAGCCTGGTGGTACGAAGCGTCATTGAGTCTGTTCCCGATACCGTCAAAGTGGCGTACGTTCCCCAGGACGTCGGACCGGAAGAACGCGGGCGGGCCCTGAGACGACTACGGGGTCAGGACCAAGAGACGAAGGGCCGCGTCCTCTCCATCGTGGCGCGGCTGAATTCCGACCCCGATAAACTGCTCGATGGAGACGATTTGAGTCCTGGCGAGCTCCGCAAACTCATGCTTGCGCAGCAGCTTGTTACGAATCCCAACCTCCTCGTGCTCGATGAACCGACGAATCATCTCGATATAGGCTCCATCGAAGCGCTTCAGGGCATGCTGATTGGTTTTCCCGGCGCGTTCCTGCTGGTCACGCATGATGGGCAGCTGTCGGAGGCGGTCACGCAGATTGGATGGGAGACAAGACGAGGCGAGAATGGGATGAGACTACAAGTCGCCGACGAATAAGGTTTGCCCGCTTTCGGCCGATGTCGCGGCGACGACACGCTCGTCGTTAACGGCATCGTCAGGCGCTGGCCGCGGACCGACACCGCGCTGGCGTCCTGCGTCTGCGAGATGTAGGCCGACGGCGTCTTCACCAGCAAGGTCGAGAGGGTCGCCTCCGAGCTCGGCGTGGAGGAGGTGGGCCGCTCGCGCGTGTCGAAGCTGTGCTCGTCGCTCGGCGAGGAGGTCTCGGTGCTCCGGGGCCGCGACCTCTCCGGCAGGTCCTGGCCCTACCTGTGGCTCGACGCCAAGTTCATCGACGCGAGGTCCATGCGGGACCTGGCCCCCGCCGCCAGGGGCGGCGAGGCGGACGAGGCAGAGCTCCTGAGGGTCGTCTCGGTGGTCGAGCGGGAGTTTAAGAGGAGGTTGAGGGCAGCGTAGAATCCGGACTGCGGGGAATGGCCCTACACCACTTTTTGGGACGCAATTCCAAACGTGGTTGATTTCCGATCTCAGCCGAACACATTGAGCTGACGGCACGCTCCCGCAGTCAACCGAACGCCCCCGCGGCCCCTCTCGGGCCCCGGGGGCGGCATTTTCCCAGTTGAAGGAATGGTGGAGATGTGTTTCGATGGGTCCGGTGGCCATGCTCCGCCCGCCGCCCGGCACCTCTTCCCAGACTCAGCCGGACGGTCGGTCCGTCTATTCCGTTTTTCTCCTAGGCTAGGCCAGCGGGGCATCGCCCCTCTCTGCGCGCGCCCTCTCGATGAGCCCCGGCGTCAGGTCGAGATCGCCGAGCGGCACGTCCTCCACGCCGTAGGCGTCCAGCAGCGCCGCCGCGTCCTCCCCGAGCATCGCCCTGAAGGCGCGCGCGGGCGTCGCGAAGCCGAGCGCGCCGCGGGGCTCGGAGTTCACGTGCGACATGGCCAGCGCCAGGTCGGCCGTGTTAGCGCTAATCTAAAATTGACCACTTTCGCAAACGCATCTCGCCGAATGCGCTAACGCGCTTTCGCCGACCCCGCTAACGTACTTTCACCAACTGCGCTAACGGAACT
>NZ_JBQKHC010000038.1:0-3152 GCF_052118485.1 Collinsella sp. LCP21S3_C7
GCCATGCCCTCATGCAGGAGGGCTAGCCGCTCAAAAAGCGTGCGCGCTTCCGATGCTCAGGCTGCTCAATTTCCGATGATCTTTTTGCTCAAATCCTCTTGACGAAACACATTTCAGGAGCAGGACGGCCGAGTTCCGGGAGGTCTGGCCCATGCTCGCCCCCGACGGCGGGTTCTCCAGGGCCGTGCGCGAGACCTGGCCGTAAACCATGGTCCAGCGCTGCCTTTGGCATGCTTTCTCCCAGGTGAACAGGCACATGACTAGCAGGTCGAGGCTGAGGGCGGGGATGCTTCGTGGTCTTGATGGGGTGGGTGCCTAATTCGAAGGAGGCAGAATCTGGTTTGATGGTGCTGAAAAGTAACATATTTGATTTATTAGAGAGGTAATTACATTCAAACGACGCATAGCCAACAAAGACTCGGTTATTATTCACCATATGGAAATAGAGTTTGTAGGTTCTCAGACCGATTGTGGCACATCGAAAAATGCGATTCGTGTAACGCTCGACCCGTCTATTGCCGAATATTACAACATCGTGAAGAACGAAGGTAAATTGACGGTCGAAAAGCGTCCGGTCACCCTGACCTCCGCGAGTGGTTCGAAGGAGTACGACGGCAAGCCCCTGACCAATCACAAGGTCACCGTTGGGGAGGCTGCCCGGGATACTGGTTGGGCCGATGGCCAAGGTGCCACCTATTCTTTCACCGGCTCGCAGAAGATCGTCGGCTCCTCCGAGAATGCATTCGAATGCATCCCCAACGAGGGAACCAATCTGGACAACTATCAGATCAACAAGACGTACGGAACCCTGACCGTTACCGACCGTAGCGAGAAGTACCAGATCACCCTCACTCCCAATTCCAAGTCCGTGACCTACGACGGCACCGAGAAGTCCGTATCCGGTTTCGAGACCCTGGAGTTCCAGATCAATGGTCAGACCTTCTACGTTTCCGGCGTTGAGGCTTCTGCAACGGGCACCGATGCGGGCGAGTACCCTGTAACGGAAAGCGGCCAGGCGGTCGTGACCGATTCCGACGGCAACGATGTGACCGACCAGTTCACCGTGAACATCGACGATGCCAAGCTGACCATCGTCGGGGGCGACTCCGATAAGTCTGCATCCAATCTCCCTCACACCGGCTGCGGCCGCCCCCTACGGGATCAGCCGTCTACGGCCGTTCTTCATCCCTTCCAGAACAGCTGGGTGAGTTCTTGGCGGGTGGTGGTGCCGGTTTTCTTCAGAATGTTGTGCACATGGGCCTGCACGGTGCCCAGGGCCAGTTGCGGCGAACTGGCGATGTTCTGGTTGTCCTTGCCCTGCAGCACCTCTTTCAAGATGACGCGCTCGCGCGCGGTCAGGTGACAGTGCTCGCAGAGGGCGAGGAGCAGCTCGTCTACGTATTCTTGGGTGTCGGGCGCGTCGGTTCCTTAGAACGGAGGCGCAAGGTGTTGACAGCGGCGCACAGGGCGAAGAAACCAGTTCAATATCAATCCGTCTAGGCGTTAGGACTAGTTAGGATTAGTTAGGATTAGCTAGGATTAGCCAGGGTAAGGTGTGCGGTGAGCTAATGTAATCTGAAAATAATCCTGGTTATCTCTTCTCAAAACTACGGGTGCGCCCCATGCTGTGTGGCGCAAGGGAGCGTCTCGCTCATTTCGGGGCGCTTCATGGGAGCACGGTCCGCAAGGGGCGGTCCGGCCAACGAATTTTGAAGGAGATTTCAATGGTCAAAGATTACATCGACACCAACGACTTCACAAAAGAAGAGCTGCTCGGCATGGTAGATCTGGCCATCGCCATGAAGGGGCTCATCAAGGAGGGCGGCGAGTACCCGCACCTGCTGAAGGACAAGACCCTCGGCATGATCTTCCAGCAGGTGTCCACCCGTACCCGCATCTCCTTCGAGACGGCCATGAGCGACCTCGGCGGTCACGCCCAGTTCTTCGGCCCCGGCTCCATCCAGCTGGGTGGCCATGAGTCCATCGAGGACTCCGGCCGCGTTATGGGAAGCCTCGTCGACATCCTCATGGCCCGCGTCGATCGTCATAAGGATGTAGTGAGCTTGGCGAAGTACTCCGCGGCCCCCGTCATCAACGGCATGAGCGAGTACAACCATCCCACCCAGGAGCTCGGCGACCTCATGACCATGATCGAGAACTTGCCCGCCGGTAAGAAGATCGAGGACTGCAAGTTTGCCTGGATCGGCGATGCCACCCAGACCTGCGCGTCGCTCATGTTCATCTGCACGAAGATGGGCATGGACTTCGTGCAGTTCGGACCGAAGGGGCATCAGATTCCCGACGGCTGCCTGCATATTGGCACCGATGAGGAGCGCGCCGAGTTCGGCAAGCATCTCATGGCTATCGGCGAGGAGAACTGCAAGGTCTCCGGCGGCACCATCACCATTTCCGACGACATTTCCTGCATCGAGGGCGCCGACTTCGTGTACACCGATGTGTGGTACGGCCTCTACGACAGTGAAGTCTCCAGCTCCAGCTACATGGATGTGTTCTATCCGAAGTACCAGGTGACCTGGGATATGATGAACGTTGCCGGTCCGAACAGCATGTTCATGCACTGCCTGCCCGCAAACCGTGGCGAGGAAGTCGTCGACGAGGTCATGGACGATCCCGAGCGCTCCCTGTGCTGGGTCGAGGCCGAGAACCGCAAGCACTCCATTCGCGCCATCCTGGCCACTCTGTGCCCCCAGAGCGAGCCCGACGAGCAGAAGGCTGCGGCATACCGCGCCACCATCAATGAGCGCATGGCGGCCCTCGGTAAGCACGGTCTGTAAGACGTACCAGGTCGGGCGAGCTACGGCTCGCCCGCCTTCGCAGGAGATGGGCGACCTCATGGCCATCGGCGAGGAGAACTGCAAAGTCTCCGACGACAACCGAGTGCATCAAGGGCGCCGACTTCATCTACACCGACGTGTGGTATGGCCTGTACGATGCTTTCTGATGGGCGGCAGCAGATGCTTGTCTCCTGCTGCCCATCATCTGCGCCACTGCGCGTAAGCACTGGCGCCCTGTCTGAAAACGACTGAGCAAAGGATTAAATATGAGTGACGGAAAGAAAAAGCTTTCCTTCCTGACGGTCATTTCGACCATCATCTGCGTCGTCTTCGTTTGCGAGGCCGCCGCTCCTGCTG
>NZ_JBQKHC010000039.1:0-3124 GCF_052118485.1 Collinsella sp. LCP21S3_C7
GGTGGCCGAGAAGATGGGCGTCTCCAGGCTCTCGAAGGACCAGGTGAGCGCCATCGCCTCGAGCCTGGACGCAGACATCGAGGACCTATGCGGAAGGCCGCTCGGCGGCTCTGTATTCCGTAACATCTAAATCGACAAAAACGGCAGCATAAAGTCGACACTTCCCGCAAGGGGCATGCTGACCAGATCGCAGGGCTATCTTGGTGGTGCTTCGTATCTACCAAAGGAGGCCCGGAGAGGAAATGATCAGCATGACCGATAAGAATTCTATACGCCTGCTGTGGCGGCAGGGGGACAGCGTCGCCGAGATCGCGCGCAAGACCGGCGTGAGCCGGGACACCGTCTACAAGTACCGCGACATGGACGACTTCAGCCCCAAGCCGCCCGCGAGGCGGGCGCAGGGCTCAAAGCTCGACCCGTACAGGCCCCTGATCGAGTCCTGGCTCGACGACGACATGCGCAGCGGACGCAAGCAGCGCCATACCGCAAAGCGCGTCCACGACAGGCTCGTCTCCGAGTGCGGCGCCGACGTCTCCGTCAGCACCGTGGAGCGGTGCGTCAGGGAGATTAGGGCCCGCCGCTCGGCGGAGGCGGCCGACGCCCAGTACCTCGACCTCGTCTGGGGCCCCGGCGAGGCGCAGGCCGACTTCGGCGAGGCCGACTTCTACGTGAGGGGGATGCGGACCACGCTGAGCTTCTTCGTGATGACGTTCCCGTACTCCAACGTCGGGCTGGCCCAGGTCTTCCCGGGCGAGACGTCGGAGTGCGTCTGCCAGGCCCTGCGCAACGTCTTCGAGCACGTCGGCGGCGTGCCGACCAAGATCGTCTTCGACAACGCGACCGGCGTCGGCCGCCGCGTCGGCGGCGGGGTCCGGACGACCGAGCTGTTCGCCGCCTGCAGCGCCCACTACGGCTTCCGCTTCAGGTTCTGCAACCCCCGCTCGGGCAACGAGAAGGGCAGCGTCGAGAACAAGGTGGGCTGCGTGCGCCGCAACCTCTTCGTCCCCGTCCCCCAGCTGTGGGACGCCGGCGCCTTCAACCGCAGGCTGCTCGAGCGCAGCCTCGCCATGTCCGACAAGCCCCACTGGATAAAGGGCGAGCGCGAGCTCGATCTCTTCGAGGCCGACAGGCTGGCGATGCTCGGGCTGCCGGCCAAGCCCCTCGACTGCGTCACCTACGTCTCTCGCACCGCCGACAAGAAGGGCAAGGTCTCGGTCGGCGAGAGGGGCCGCCACCTCTACTCCACGCACCCGTCGCTCTCGCGCCGCAGGCTCACGGTCGGCCTGCGGGCGACGACCGTGAGCGTCTACGACCCCGACAGCGGCGAGCTCGTCTGCGAGCACCCCAGGGCCTACGGCAGCGCCCCGACCGACACGTCCGACCCCGCCTCGCAGCTCGCCCTGCTGGCGTGGAACGCCGGCGGCTGGGAGAACAGCAGGGTGAGGGAGGCGCTCCCCGACGAGCTCAGGGAGCATATGGACTCACTGGACAGGGCGGGCCTGAAGGCCGAGCTGAGGGTGATGCGCGACCAGGCGGCCACCTCCGGATGGGAGGCCACGCTGCAGGCGGTGCGCCTCGCCTACGAGGCGACCGGCCGCATCGACGAGGCGTCGGTCGCCGTCAGCGCGGCGCGCGCCGCCACGGGGACCGTCACCTACGACGAGCCCGTGGACCTCGGCGTCTACGACGGCTTCATGGGGGTGGCGTAGATGGCCAGGGCCGCATGCCCCGACAGGCGCCTGCTCGAGTCCTCGCTGAGGGGCAAGGCGCGCTCGATGCTGTTCTCGAACAGCGTCGTCGACGAGTTCTGCGAGGAGGCAACGCTCCCCGAGATGAGGGCGGTCGAGGGCCTGCTGGCCAGGCAGATGGAGGTCAGGGCCGCCAACCAGCTGGAGAGGAGGATGCGCAGGGCGAGGTTCCCCGCGGCCAAGTCGCTCGACGGCTACGACTTCTCCCAGGTCTCGTTCCCCGACGGCTACGGGGAGGCCGACCTCAGGTCGCTCGCCTTCATCGACGCGTGCCAGGACTTCGTCTTCCACGGGAAGACGGGCAGGGGCAAGACCCACCTCGCCATCGCGGTCGGCGCCGCCGCCGTCAGGGCCGGCAAGTCCGTGAGGTTCTTCACCGTCGCGCAGCTCGTGATGCACCTGGCCGACGCGCGCGACCGCGGCAGGCTGCGCAGGGAGCTCGACGACCTGCTGTCGGCGGACCTGCTGGTACTCGACGAGCTCGGCTACGTGCCGCTCGACGTCGAGGGGGCGAGGCTGCTGTTCCAGGTCATGTCGGCCCCCGAGGGCACCCAGAGCCTCATAGTCACCACCAACATAGAGTTCAGCAGGTGGGGCACGGTGTTCGGCGACGACAAGATGGCCGCGGCCGTCGTGGACAGGCTCGTCTACACGGGCAGGCTGGTGGAGTTCAACGGCGCCAGCTACAGGATGGAAAACGCGCTGATGCTCGGGAAGGGTGAGGCCGAATGAGGTACGCCGCGGAGGACTGCCCGGTGAACAGGATGAAGGACCGCGACGCCGGCGCCTGGGACGCGCAGGCGCTCTGCGGGCTCTTCCAGTGCCCGGGCTGCGGGCTGACGCCGGACCACCCGCTGATGACGGGCGAGCGGGGCGGGATGGAGGAGGTGCCCCCGGAGGACTGGGAGATACCGTTCTAGGCAGCGGGCGGGCCGGCCGCGACGGCGCCGGCCCGCCCGGAGGCGGTCAGCATGAGGGTGTCGAAATTCGACAGACGTATTTGTCGATTTTTACTTGACGGAACACACGGCTCGCCGGTGCCCTACGTCTGGCTCGACGCGACCTACGTCAAGTGCCGCCGCGGGGGGCGCGTCGCCTCCACCGCCGTGGTCACCGCCATCGGCTGCGATGCGGGCGGCTGGAGGCGCGTCCTCGGTGTCGACGTGGTTGACACCGAGTCTTACGACTCGTGGCTCGCCTTCCTGCGGGCTATCCGCTCGCGCGGGGCGGCGGGCGTGCGGCTCGTCGTCTCGGACGCCCACCCGGGGCTCGTCCGGGCGCTCGGCGAGGTCTTCCAGGGCGCCGCGTGGCAGCGCTGCGCGGTCCACCTCATGCGCGACTGCATGCGCGAGGCCGGCTCCTGGCAGCTCAGGCGC
>NZ_JBQKHC010000040.1:0-2294 GCF_052118485.1 Collinsella sp. LCP21S3_C7
AGAGTACTGCGGGGCCAGCCCGTGGGAGGCCAGGGCGCCGCTGACCGGTGGACGGCACCGAGCCGTGCGCTTGGACTGAGAAGGGGGAGGCCTCGCGGCCTCCCCCTTTTTCGTTTCTCAGACAATTTAACTAAATGACAATTTTTACAACGATATCATCTGCCGTCTTATTCAGACGTTCACCGTTCTCTTGACAGTCTCACACACTCAATGGATTACTATCTACTTAAGCGTGATACTGCGCTTGACCTGTTTTAGGCGGGCCGTTTTATTGATTATGAAGGAAGGACGCACATGGCAGATGTTCACGAGCTGCTTGATACTTGGATTGCCAATGTCAAGGATGATGAGCTGCTGACCGAGCTCAACACGATGAAGGAGCAGGGTGACGAGGATGCCATCACCGATGCCTTCTTCCAGGATCTTGCCTTCGGCACCGCCGGCCTGCGTGGCACGATCGGTGCTGGCACCAACCGTATGAATATCTATACGGTCGGCCGTGCAACGCAGGGCTTCGCCGACTATCTCAATGCGACTTTTGAGCATCCGACGGTTGCCATTGCTCGCGATAGCCGCAATAAGGGCGAACTGTTCGTCAAGACGACTGCTGCTATTCTTGCGGCAAATGGTGTCACCGCCCTTGTGTATCCTAAGATTTCCCCGGTGCCTACGCTATCTTGGGCCGTCCGCGACCTTAAGTGCTCCGGTGGCATTTGCATGACCGCTAGTCATAATCCGGCGCCTTATAACGGCTATAAGGCCTATGGCCCCGACGGCTGCCAGATCACTAGCGAGGCCGCCGATGCAATTTCTAAGGCTATCGCCGAGACCGATACGTTCACTGGCGTGAAGTCCATGGACTTCGATGAGGCTCTTGAGCAGGGTCTGGTCAAATGGATCGATGACTCGTGCCTCGAGCGTTATTACGATGCCGTTCTCGCGCGCGGCGTGACCAACCTTTCTGCCGAGGAGATCGCTGGCGCTCCGCTTAAGCTCGTCTACACTCCGCTCAACGGCACTGGCCTCATTCCCGTCACGACGGTGCTCGAGCGCGCCGGCATCACCGATGTCACGGTTGTTCCCGAGCAGAAGGACCCGAACGGCGATTTCCCGACCTGCCCGTATCCTAACCCCGAGATCCGTCAGGCCATGCAGAAGGGAATCGACCTGTGCGAGCAGGTTCACCCCGATCTGCTGCTTGCAACCGATCCTGACGCCGACCGTGTTGGCGTTGCTGTTAAGAATGGTGATGACTATCTGCTGCTGACCGGCAATGAGATGGGCGTTCTGCTGCTCGACTATATCTGCAAGACCCGTGCCGCCCGCGGCGAGGATCTCACCAAGAAGGTCGCGGTTACTACCATTGTTTCTTCCGCCATGGTCGATGCTCTGGCCGAGGAGTATGGCTTTGAGCTCCGTCGCTGCCTGACGGGCTTCAAGTACATCGGTGACATCATTACCTCGCTTTCCGATGCTGGTGAAGTCGATCGCTTTATCTTCGGTTTCGAGGAGAGCTACGGTTATCTGGCCGGCGACCACGTGCGCGACAAGGACGCCGTGAGCACTTCGCTTCTGATTTGCCAGATGGCGCAGTATTACAAGCTCCAGGGCAAGAACCTTGCCGATGCGATGCACGAGCTGTACGAGAAGTATGGCTACTATCACAACAAGACGATTTCGCTGAGCTATCCGGGCGCTGAGGGTGCGGCAAAGATGGCCGGCATCATGGCTGGTCTGCGCGAGAACCCGCCCGCGGAGCTCGCAGGCTCCAAGATCGAGGCCGTTGTGGATTACAACACGTGCGTGAACGGCCTGCCGAAGGCTAATGTCATTGAGTTCGATCTTGAGGGTGGCAACAAGGGTATTGTCCGTCCTTCCGGCACCGAGCCCAAGATCAAGCTGTACATCTTCGCTAAGGGCGCGGATGCCGCCGAGGCTGATGCAGCACTTGACGCGATTGAGGAGTCAGGTCGCAAGCTGTTGGCCTAAGGCTTTGAAAGCCTATTTCTATAGATAGACGAAAAAGGGGATCTCGGAAACGAGGTCCCCTCTCTATTACTGCTAAATACAGCTGAGAATCCCAAACTGTGTAGGAGTTGTGTGCAACCAGATTCCCGCCCCGCGGGCCCCTCCGGTCTGGCAATATATCTCCTTGCCGCGCGGCCCGGTCGAACCGGGAACCAGCGCAGGCGTGCACCTTGAGAACCGGATACTGCGAGGATGGACACACATGGTGTGTCGCATCCGGGCAGACATCGAACCATTTGAAATGGTCTGACTTGGATTCGTTTTTC
>NZ_JBQKHC010000041.1:0-1739 GCF_052118485.1 Collinsella sp. LCP21S3_C7
AATCCCGCCGCTTCGGTGTCCAGCTTAGCCCCGTGTATTGTCGGCGCATGTCCACTCGACCAGTGAGCTGTTACGCACTCTTTGAATGGATGGCTGCTTCTAAGCCAACATCCTGGTTGTCTGGGCGGACGCACATCCTTTGCCACTCGGCTGGAACTTGGGGACCTTAGCGGGCGGTCCGGGCTGTTTCCCTCTCGAGCACACAGCTTAGCCCACATGCTCTGACTGCCGCGCTCTGGGCCGCCGGCATTCGGAGTTCGGTTGGATTCGGTAGGCGGCGAAGCCCCCTCGTCCATCCGGTGCTCTACCTCCGGCGGTGAACGCGCGACGCTAGCCCTAAAGCTATTTCGGGGAGAACGAGATATCTCCGGGTTTGATTGGCCTTTCACCCCTATCCGCAGGTCATCGCCGCCGTTTTCAACCGACGTGCGTTCGGCCCTCCACGGGGTCTTACCCCCGCTTCAGCCTGCCCACGGATAGCTCACCCGGCTTCGCGTCCGCGGCGCGGGACTCAAGTCGCCCTGTTAAGGCTCGCTTTCGCTCCGGCTCCCTTTCGGTTAACCTCGCCCCGCGCCAGCGACTCGCTGGCTCATTCTACAAAAGGCACGCCGTCACAACATAAAGTTGCTCCGACTGCTCGTGGGCGCACGGTTTCAGGTACTGTTTCACTCCCCTCCCGGGGTGCTTTTCACCTTTCCCTCACGGTACTGGTGCGCTATCGGTCACAGGGTAGTACTCAGGCTTGGATGGTGGTCCACCCAGGTTCGGACCGGGTTTCACGTGCCCGGCCCTACTCAGGGACCGCGTCGCGCCGTCCGGTCTGGGTTCGCGTACGGGGCTGTCACCCGCTGCGGCCGGCCCTCCCATGCCGTTCCGCTCCCCAGCCGGACCTGCGCCCGGGGGCGGCAGCCCCCGGATGCGCGGCCCTGCAACCCCGCCGGCGGAACCCCTGCCGGGTACGCCCGCTCGACGGTTTGGCCATCGGTCCCCTTTCGCTCGCCGCTACTCGGGGAGTCTCGAGATTGATTTCCTCTCCTCCGGGTACTTAGATGTTTCAGTTCCCCGGGTTGTCCTCCCCGGCCCTATGCGTTCAGGCCGGGGATATCCGTACCTCTACGGATGGGTTCGCCCATTCGGAGACCCCCGGGTCGAAGGATGTGTGCTCCTCGCCGGGGATTATCGCAGCTTGCCGCGTCCTTCATCGGCTCCCTGTGCCAAGGCATCCGCCGTGCGCCCGTGGTATCTTGCGGGACCGCTCCGGGCCCGCGGGATATCCACGTGTCGCTAAAGTTAATTAATCGATATCATGAATAGCGCTCTCATGTCGCAATTCGGGTATCTCATACCGCGGCACAGCGTGTTCCACTGTGCTCGCGATCAGATGCTCCTCACTCATCAATGAGTGAATTCTCTTGTTTGGATCGGATGAATGATTGCTATCATTCTCTGTTTAGATCGCAGAAAAGAATCGAGTCTGGAAGAGGATACTCTTCCATCTCTCTCCTATCGCTATGCGGCTCTCAAGGTACGCGGGTGCGACCCCGGGGACCGGGTGCTGCGGGGACGTATCCGGGCCAGACATCCACCGGACGGGCTCCTGCCCTCCATTCGAGTTAAAGTGTTCTCTCTCTAAGAATGTATCTCCCTAGAAAGGAGGTGATCCAGCCGCACCTTCCGGTACGGCTACCTTGTTACGACTTCACCCCCCTCACCCTCCACACCTTCGGCGCCTCCCCCCT
>NZ_JBQKHC010000042.1:0-1737 GCF_052118485.1 Collinsella sp. LCP21S3_C7
TCAACTGGGAAAATGCCGCCCCCGGGGCCCGAGAGGGGCCGCGGGGGCGTTCGGTTGACTGCGGGAGCGTGCCGTCAGCTCAATGTGTTCGGCTGAGATCGGAAATCAACCTTCCATGTCCCAGGCCGGCTCATCTTCACCACCTTTAAATAAAAAAGAGGTACAGGTTGTTCCGGTACCTCTTTTTGGTGCGTTTTTATTTGGCTGTGGCTTTTCTCGTTAGCTTACAGGCCGCAGGCTGCTTTGAGTTCGTCGATGCGGTCCGTTTTCTCCCAGGTAAAGTCGGCGTCTTCGCGGCCAAAGTGACCGTAGGCTGCCGTCTTTTCATAGATGGGGCGACGCAGGTCCAGGTCGCGGATGATTGCGCCCGGGCGCAGGTCAAAGGTCTTCTCCACGGCCTCGACGATCTTGTCCTCGGCAATATGCGCGGTGCCAAAGGTGTCGACCATGATCGACAGCGGCTTGGACACGCCGATGGCGTAGGCCAGCTCGACCTCGCAGCGATCGGCCAGGCCGGCGGCGACTACGTTCTTGGCGACCCAGCGAGCGGCGTACGCGGCAGAGCGGTCGACCTTGGTGCAGTCCTTGCCGCTAAAGGCGCCACCGCCGTGACGGCCGTAGCCGCCGTAGGTGTCGACGATGATCTTGCGGCCGGTCAGGCCCGTGTCGCCCATGGGGCCGCCCACGACAAAGCGGCCGGTGGGGTTCACATAGATATCGGCGCCATCCCACGGCATGTTCTCGGCATCCATGACGGGTGCGATGACATGCTCGATGAGGTCGGCCTTGATCTTGCCCATGTCCTCAACTTCGGCAGCGTGCTGCGTGGAGATGACGATGGTTGTGACCTCCACGGGCTTTCCGTCCTCGTAGCGCACGGTGACCTGGGTCTTGCCGTCGGGGCGCAGATAGGGCAGGGTGCCGTCGTGGCGCACGGCGGACAGGCGTTCCGCCAGGCGGCTTGCCAGGTAGTGCGGCATGGGCATGAGGGTCTTGGTCTCGTTGGAGGCGTAGCCAAACATCATGCCCTGGTCGCCGGCACCGATCAGGTCGATCGGGTCGGTGGTAGCGCCGGTCTGGGTCTCAAATGACTCGTCGACGCCCTGGGCGATATCGGGGGACTGCTCGTGGATGAGGCTCATGACGCCGCAGGTATCGCAGTCAAAGCCAAACTTGGCGCGGTTGTAGCCGATGCGGCGGATGACGCCACGGGCGATTTCCTGCACGTCGACGTATGCCTGGGTGCGAATCTCTCCGGCGACGATGACGGTGCCGGTGGTCACGAGGGTCTCGCAGGCGCAGCGGACGTTTTCCACGTTGGCGGGCACGCCGTTGGGCGCAATATAGCCCTGCTCCTGCAGCTCTATTTCTTTGGCGAGGATTGCGTCGAGGACGGCATCGCTGATCTGGTCGGCGATCTTATCGGGATGGCCTTCGGTCACCGACTCCGACGTAAACACAAAAGACCCCTGCTGGGGCGGGATGGAACGAAGCTCTTCTGACATGATTGTCCTTTCGAATAACGTGTCCCAGCGACCGTTACCATTCCGCTGGGCTCTGTATGCAGGGGCACATCATAGCGCGTAAATCCAACATTCACACCCTTTCCGCACCCACTCATTAGGTAGCTAATTTGAACTGCCTCCCATTTCTTGGACATGAGAAATGGGAGGCTTTTTATGCGTGTCGACTTGAGGGTGAAGCACGACATCGAGGCCAGGAAGGCGGCGATCGGGC
>NZ_JBQKHC010000043.1:0-1651 GCF_052118485.1 Collinsella sp. LCP21S3_C7
GATGACGCGGAAACGGCCCCTCCCGGGGCCGTTTCAGTTCCAGATCGTTGTTTTCGCCCGCTGAGCTGGGCCTATGCCGGAATCTCTCCCACAGAAACCACCGAAGAGCCAGATTTCTTCTGGGGCGGTTGACAAGGGCTGTCCTTCAGCCCTGCAATTAAGAGGATGATGAGCTGGCTGAGCTCATGAAGGGCCTTGGGAGCGAGGGGTGCCCACCAGCAATTCAGCCTCGATGGTGATGCTTTTCACACGCGATAGATTTAGGGACTCCGCGTCGATGCCGAACAGCAGCGGCGTCATCTCGGCGAACACGCGGACGTCCCTTTCGGACATCTCGAAGGTGCGCGTCACCTTGATGCGGTCGGTCATCTTGAAGTGCTTCTCAAAGCAATCGGTCACCAGCTGGTTTGAGTATTCCTTGCTGCGCAAAGATCCTTCAGCAAGGTGGCGCAGCTCCGTAAGATGATTGCTGCCTGGAACCACTTTGACCAGCACTCCTGGCGCGGAGGCGTTTCTGGTTGGGGTGAGAACGCGCTTGAATTCGTCGTAGTTCGAGGGAGCGAATACGTCCACCACGCAGTTGATGGAGCCTTTCAGCACGGGGATGTTCGTCAGGTCGCCAACCAGCCATTTGACCGCCTTTCTGGAATCGTGGCGGGCCGCCATCAGCATGGCGTCTTTTGAGAGGTCAAACGCCACCACGTCGACACAGAGGTTTTCTCGGATTGCACGTGCATAGAAGCCTTCTCCGCATCCCGCGTCGAGCACGCGGAATGGCGTCGCGTTCACAGCTGCAGGACCCTCGCTTGGGGAAAGGGCCCTTCCTACCGCGGTGAGGACGGCTTCTTTCACGTGGTCGTAATACCCTGCCTCCAGGATTGCCATGCGGCTCTCAAAGGATTCTTTGCTGTAGTGGGCTGACTGCCTGGAGGGCCCTAGAAGGTTTACGTACCCCTGCTTTGCGATATCGAAGCAGTGCCTCTTCGGACATACGAGGCTCCCTTCCTGCAGCTTCAGGGCGCTGTGGCAAAGGGGGCAAGAGAGCACGTCGGCGCTGTCAGCAAATCGCGCGTATCTGTCGAGTACCATTGCGTCTCCTTTCGTCCAAGCAATTCTAGCGGATGAGTCTTCCCCAGCAGTGCATGGCTAATCATAGCAGGCAGAACCGCACAGTGACAAATAGCTGAGCTATTTCAAGCTGGGATTTCGGTATTCTGCTGCCCTCTTTTGGGCCACTTCATTTCGCCACGCTTTTGACAGGAGCAACAGGGTCCTCGCGCGCAAAACGCATATGGGCAATGCAGCCGTCTGTCAGGGCATGCCTGCGCCCCCGAACCTGCCGAAAAGGCGCTGATCTGCCCGCCAGGGCATGCCTGCGACCCCGAACCAGCCGAAAGGGCGGTGGATCTGCCCGTCAGGGCATGCCTGTGCCCCCGAACCAGCCGAAAGGGGGGTGGATCTGCCCGCCAGGGCATTGGCAGAAGAAAGAATGCCGAGATACTCAATAAGAAGATTGATAACCTTCAGCAGGTGAAAAAAGGAGGCTTCGGTAGTTTGTGTGACAAGGGGCTAGCCTAGGCAGCAACGCTCTTCGCTCCCTTCACGCCCTTCTTCCTCGCCTTCACCGGGCGACCCGGGAGCTGGGGCTGGC
>NZ_JBQKHC010000044.1:0-1536 GCF_052118485.1 Collinsella sp. LCP21S3_C7
AGGAGAAAAACGGAATAGACGGACCGACCGTCCGGCTGAGTCTGGGAAGAGGTGCCGGGCGGCGGGCGGAGCATGGCCACCGGACCCATCGAAACACATCTCCACCATTCCCTCAACTGGGAAAACGGCGCCCCCGGGGCCCGAGAGGGGCCGCGGGGGCGTTCGGTTGACTGCGGGAGCGAGCCATCAGCTCAATGTGTTCGGTTGAGATCGGAAATCAACCATCGATGTTAGACAAACGACTTTTTAGTCAAAGGAAGGTGTGAATTAATCGTCCTTCTTCCGATATCGATAATCGGGCAGCAAGCCATCACCAACGATGGGATCGCCACCACCAACAGTACCCCAAGTTAATTTCCCAGATTGGTAAAGGTAAACAGACTCTTCCAGAGCCAGCTCTGAACAATTGAATAGTCAGTAATCAGATATACAGCAAAAGCGGAGCCCGCAATCCAATTGAGACGAGAGGAATTAAGTTTAAATACCAGGCACAATTTAAACATTGATAAAGAGATTGCAAATGAGAGGCCCATTGAAAGGATATTTGCTGATTAGTAAACATACCCGTTAAATAGGTTTACAGAGAAGTCGTGAATAATTCCTTGCGAGTGATACGGAAGGTATATAAAAGAGATTCCTAATGTAAAACATGCGGCCCCGACAAGCGCCAGCTTGTTCCAATTCGTGGTTTTTAGATTAATATGCCATCGAAAATAACAGATATCGATCGCGAGAACGATGAGATCAATAAGCATTCCTTCGGCTGGAAAGGAAACAAAGGGCAGATATCGAAATAGTTCAAATGCGAAAGATAATGATACTGTAAGGTATTTATGTTCTTTCCGACCGCAAGCTTGAAGCCCCTTCAATAGATAAGACAACAGCAGAATGAGGCCGGCATAAGAAGTGGTAAACCACCAACCGTATCCCGTGGCAATCGGAAAGACTGTATTGACGATAAAGGAGGCTGAGGGATACACGTTGCCGGTAATCACAGAAATAATTCCCAAAATGATACTGTAAAATACCACTTCATTATTAAGAATCACAAGCTTCTTAGCTGTATCTTTGATGCTAAAAATGCGCTGTCGGCTATAAACCAAACGGTGATATACACAAAGCAGCCAACTGCAACTTTTCCAATGGGGAGAAACACGCCCTTAAGTATTAAACGGGTTACAGGACTAGCAAAAACCGATATATCATCTGCATTATGTATTACAAAATGATGCGCAACTACACACCACATCGAGATTAACCTAAATAGCTCGATAATGGTATTACGCTCTTATGTCATGGAGCCCTCCGGCTAATTTATTCTTTATTCCACATTATTACTTATTATTCGACCACGGCATAACTGCTGAAGCAACATTACAGCCGGAGCAGGGATAACACCGCTGTTGGCCAGCAGATGGCAATCCGGATCGCGTCGAAAATGTTGGTGTAAGGGTGACACCCTAGCGCTCGTTTAACGAAGAACGGCCTTCGTCCTAGAATCTGAAATCACCACAACAACAGGTTCTAGGAAAGGAC
>NZ_JBQKHC010000045.1:0-1477 GCF_052118485.1 Collinsella sp. LCP21S3_C7
TAGGCGGACGGCTCCTGCTGCGTGATGCAGTGGATGTTGCCGCCGCCGTAGACGACCTGGTCGGACTTGACGCCCACGCACTTGTAGACGCCCTCGCCCCAGACCTCGTCGTAGATCTCCTGGAGCGTGTCGACGGCCAGCTGGTCGTTCTCGTCGCCGTACTGCGGGACGATGACGCCGTGGTTGGTCACGAGGTAGTTCATGTAGGAGGCGATCAGCGGCTCGTCGGGGACGCGCGGCTCGGCGTTCTCGTCGGCGTCGATGGTGTCGCAGGAGGCCTGGTCCATGTACAGCGGCTTCACGGGCATGCAGAGCTTGTAGACCTTCAGCTTGCGGCCCTTGGCGTCAACCGCGTTGGAGAGGGTCTCGTAGGCGGCGTGGCACTGCTCGTAGAACGGGTACTCGGGGTCGTCGGTCCAGATGCAGACCATGACGCCCGGGGCGATGAAGGTGGCGACGTCGTCGATGTGGCCGTTGGTCTCCTCGGGGTCGATGCCCTCCTTGACCCAGATGACCTTCTCGACACCGAGGTAGTCCTTGAGGTGCTCGGTCATGTACTCGCGAAGCTCCTCGCTCCAGGGCTCGAACTTCTTGCGGTACTTGGGCCAGAGGGACTCGGGGTCCTCCTCCTCCTCGAGCACCGCGGAGCAGGTGCGGCCGGGGGACAGGAGGCACTGGTCGGTGACGACGAGGGTGCCCTCGCCGTCGACGGTGATGGAGCCGCCCTCGAGGATCATGTCGTCGGGACGGTAGCGGCGGCAGCCGGAGAGCTCGGCCATCTTGAGGGCGATCTGCTCGTCCTTGTCCCACGGGAAGTAGAGGCCGTCGATGAGGCCGCCGTAGCCGTTGAAGTGCCAGTGGTTGGCGCGCTTGTCGCCCTTGCCGTTGATGACGTAGGTGGCGCCGGTGTCGCGGAACCAGGCGTCGTCGGTGGTCATCTCGACGACGGTGACGTTCTCGTCGTTCTCGAAGACGGCCTTGCAGTTGGCGTAGTCGACCTGGTTGGCGCACATGTAGACCGGGGTGAACTCGGAGATGGCGCGGGCGATGGCGGCATACTGCTTCTGGGCGGGCTTGGCGCCGTGGGCCCAGGTGTCGGTGCGGTGGGGCCAGCCTATCCACACGCGGTCCTGGGGGGCGAACTCGGCGGGCATGAAGAAGCCGTCGGCCCTCGGGGTGGACTCGGACTCGGTGATCGTACGCATAAGATTTCCTCCAAACCGAACGATCGTCTGCCGCGGGCGGGCTGCCCGCGGCCTAGGACCAAGAGATGGCGGGCGCCCGTCCCCCGGCAGAGGTCGGGGCGCCCGGCGCCGGTTTTCACGGGGTCGCACCGGCGGGCGACGACGTAGCCAGGTGCGCGGAGACGGGACGCACGAGGGATACGGGAGAGGGGTCGGGGCGGTCGGCGGCTGCCGGAGCTATCGCCTGCACCCGCCCCGGGGAATGGTTGGCGGACCCGTCGCCCGGGCACGCC
>NZ_JBQKHC010000046.1:0-1416 GCF_052118485.1 Collinsella sp. LCP21S3_C7
CGGTTGGGCCGGCGACTTCGGGTGCAGACGACTCGGGTGGTGTGACGGGCGGTGTGTACAAGGCCCGGGAACGCATTCACCGCGGCATGCTGATCCGCGATTACTAGCAACTCCGACTTCATGGGGGCGGGTTGCAGCCCCCAATCCGAACTGGGGCCGGCTTTCCGGGATCCGCTCCCCCTCGCGGGGTGGCATCCCTCTGTACCGGCCATTGTAGCACGTGTGCAGCCCAGGGCATAAGGGGCATGATGACTTGACGTCGTCCCCGCCCTCCTCCGCCTTGACGGCGGCGGTCCCGCGTGGGTTCCCGGCATCACCCGATGGCAACACGCGGCGGGGGTTGCGCTCGTTGCGGGACTTAACCCAACATCTCACGACACGAGCTGACGACAGCCATGCACCACCTGTATGGGCTCCTCTCGGCCACGGGGTCTCCCCCGCTTCACCCATATGTCAAGCCCTGGTAAGGTTCTTCGCGTTGCATCGAATTAAGCCACATGCTCCGCTGCTTGTGCGGGCCCCCGTCAATTCCTTTGAGTTTTAGCCTTGCGGCCGTACTCCCCAGGCGGGACGCTTAATGCGTTGGCTGCGGCACGGGGGGATCGTCCCCCCACACCTAGCGTCCATCGTTTACGGCTGGGACTACCAGGGTATCTAATCCTGTTCGCTCCCCCAGCTTTCGCGCCTCAGCGTCGGTCTCGGCCCAGAGGGCCGCCTTCGCCACCGGTGTTCCACCCGATATCTGCGCATTCCACCGCTACACCGGGTGTTCCACCCTCCCCTACCGGACCCAAGCCGCGGAGGTTCCGGGGGCTTCGGGGGGTTGAGCCCCCCGCTTCGACCCCCGGCCTGCCGGGCCGCCTACGCGCGCTTTACGCCCAATGAATCCGGATAACGCTCGCCCCCTACGTATTACCGCGGCTGCTGGCACGTAGTTAGCCGGGGCTTCTTCTGCAGGTACAGTCTCGTCTCTTCCCTGCTGAAAGCGGTTTACGACCCGAAGGCCTCCGTCCCGCACGCGGCGTCGCTGCGTCAGGGTTGCCCCCATTGCGCAAGATTCCCCACTGCTGCCTCCCGTAGGAGTCTGGGCCGTGTCTCAGTCCCAATCTGGCCGGTCGGTCTCTCAACCCGGCTACCCGTTGTCGGCACGGTGGGCCGTCACCCCGCCGTCTACCTGATGGGCCGCGGAGCCATCCCCTCCCGTCGGGGCTTTAGCCCGGGCGCCATGCGGCACCCGGGGGTATCCGGTATTACCCGTCCTTTCGGGCGGCTATCCCGGGGGAGGGGGCAGGTTCTCCACGTGTTACTCAGCCGTTCGCCACTCGCCTCTATCCGAAGATAGGTGCCGTTCGACTTGCATGTGTTAGGCGCGCCGCCAGCGTTCATCCTGAGCCAGGATCGAACTCTCCGTCCAAA
>NZ_JBQKHC010000047.1:0-1163 GCF_052118485.1 Collinsella sp. LCP21S3_C7
TAGATGGTCTCGTGAGCGGCTGCGGCTGGCGTCCGCGCGGCTGGGTGCCGCTCCTGCCCGACGACGACGACACCCACCTCATCGGCCCCGACTGGCGACCGCAGGCCGAGCGGTGCAAACCGGGGCACGTCCGGCTGACGCTCATCTTCCAGGAGGGGGACGGATGAAACCCCCCATGCCCCGGGTCGCTGACGGCCCCGACTTTGTCGTGCGCAGAGACGACAACATCGACAGAGAGGACGAGACGCCATGCCAGTGACGAAGCGCACCCGATTCGAGGTACTGCGACGCGATGGCTACCAGTGCCGATACTGCCACCGTAAGGACAATGAACTAACCGTCGATCACGTCACCCCTACCAGCCTCGGGGGCGCAGACACCCCAGAGAACCTGGTCGCCTGCTGCATGGACTGCAACGCCGGGAAGGCCTCCAGTCACCCGGACACACCCCTCGTCGCCGACGTGAGTGAGGACGCGAAACGGTGGGCTGAGGCCTGCAAGATCGCAGCCCAGCGCGTCTCTGAACGGCGCGACAGATGGTCCAAACAGTGCCAGAAGTTTCGCAAAACGTGGCGAGTTTGGGACGAAGATTGCACGTTTCTGCCCGCCGATTGGAAGCAAAGTGTGGTGCGTTGGCTCGATAACGGAGTGCCTTACGACCGTATAGCTGAGGCGCACAGCATCGCAATCGAAGCCTACGGCGTCCCAAGTCGCACAGTCTTCCGCTACATGGCGGGCGTCATCAAGAACATCGTGAAGGAAATCGAGGCCGAAACTGCCGCGATCCTGAGAGCGGGCGACGATGGCTAGAGAGTTCGCACGCTACCTCGTCTCGACCCACCGCGACCCAGATTGGGCCACGCTGACCACCACCCAACACGACTGTTACATGGCGCTCCTGTCCAGCCCAGACCTGTCATGGGCCGGGGTTGTCCCCTACTTCCCAGCCAGGTATGCAGGCAACGCCGCCGACCTGACACCCCGCAAGGTTGCCAAAGCGTGGGACTCGCTCGCAGACGCAAACCTGCTAGTCATCGACCATTCAACCGGTGAAATCCTCGTGCGCTCATTCCTGAGGCACGACAAGGTGTTGACGAAACCCAACGTGACGAAAGCATTCTGCCGCGCCCTCGACCGCATCGCCTCGACCGCTATCCGCGACC
>NZ_JBQKHC010000048.1:0-1128 GCF_052118485.1 Collinsella sp. LCP21S3_C7
CCGCCCACCGCCGCGGCGCCGGCGGGCTCGGCGCCCTCGGCCACGCCGTAGAGCCTCATGCGGGCCTCGACGCCGGCGATGAGCTCGTTGCGGGCCCAGATGCAGTAGTTCCTGATGGCGGTATCGTTCATGGCTATCAATCCTGAGTTTAAGAAATGAATTGGTCGCTGATCGGTATATACGGAGATGAATTGCTTGGGCTACATTGTCGAAAAAACAAGGACAAACGCACCCCACAGTCCTCATGACCGATTAATCAAACTTGGCTAGAGAAGCGGATGACGCTTGAAATCCCAGGAGGTTTCAAACGAGTCCCAGTCGGATTTCTCGGCTTTCACACAAACGGAAACAGCCTTGTCAACGACATCCTGATAATCGGATTCATAAATAAACGGCGTTTCCTCGATGTAATTAGGGGGAAAGTTCAAAGTGGGGTTAACTATACCCATGGTCTCAACAAATACCGATGAAGACATCAATCCCAACACATACGGAATCATTGCATGGTCATTCACATAGCAAAGCGGCCCTGCGGCGTCAAACAGAAACCCTTCGGCCGAATAGCGGCACTGAAAGCGCCCTGAAGTGATACTATTCCAGGTTATCCCGCACCGAAAAGCCATCTCGCCATTGTAGTTATGAGAACGCACGCGACTTCCGTCGTAATTGTCTTCCTTTAATTCCCAGCCATCATTTTCCCAATTGATAACATAGTCGAGATTTCCATACCAGAGACGATAATCTCCACCCTTCTGGATCGGATTCCATTTCTTACAAGCGGGCGATAAATAAGACCCTCCAAACCCTATTTTTTCAGATGACGGCTCAAACCACATGCGCAGAAAACGGTTGTTATCACCGGAAATCATTCCAACTCGCGCATCAACAACGTCGCCTAAACGACCTCCGTTTTCATAAGCATCAAACAATCCCTCGCTCATCCAGTAGGCGATGGGGGTGCCGGGGATCTGCTTGAAGGTCTCGGCGTCGCGGCGGTAGAACCAGCCGCAGTCGGGGTTTCGGATTGCCTCGAGGGCCTTCTTGCGCTTGGCATCGCTGCCGTTGATGTCGACGAGGCGCACATAGGCGCCCTCGCATGCCGCGCGGCCGTTGTAGACGACGTCGGCC
>NZ_JBQKHC010000049.1:0-1082 GCF_052118485.1 Collinsella sp. LCP21S3_C7
CGAGCCGGTCGAACCTGATTCCGGCGCCCTTGGGCAGCAGCTTCCTGATCTCGACGTGGTTGCGCTCGCAGGCGCCCTTCTGGTCGCTGCGCCTGGGGTCGCAGTAGAACAGCCTCGTCTCGCCCGGCCCCTCGCCGAGCAGCGCCGCGATCGCCGCCTCGTCGGAGAACTCGGCGCCGTTGTCGGTGAGGACGGCGCGGAACACGCGGCGCGTCCCGTCGGCGCCGAGGATGGCCCGGACGCCCTCCAGGGCGTCCGCGACGCACCCGGCGGTCTTCTCCTCCAGCGGCAGCGCGAGCTGGAGCCTGCTGGGGCGGTGCAGCAGCGTGAGCAGGCAGGCGGAGTCCTCCCGGGCCCCCTCGACGGTGTCCATCTCCCAGGCCGCGGCGCACGCGTCCTCCCCGAGGGCGAGGAACGCGGCATGCGACCTGCGGGCGGAGTGGCGGGTCGCCGCCCGGCCCGCGGCGCGCTTCCTCGGCCTGTAGCCGACCTTGCGCCTGAGCTCCATGTTGGTCATGCCGTCGTAGCCCGCCGAGACCCAGCGGTAGATGGTCGACGGCGACAGGTCCACCGGGCCGCCGTTGCGCGCCGCCATCTGCTCGGGCGACAGCCCCCGGCGCAGGCAGTCCCTTATCGCCTCCAGCCTGGCCGCCGCGGCGGGCTCGTCGGCGTCTATCCCGCGCCTGGACGAGACGAGGACCGAGTCGGCGCACAGCTGCGCGGCCCGGGCCTCGTAGAAGACGTGGGGGCGGCGCTTGCAGCCGATCGCGCGGTACCGGCCGCAGCCGTTGCAGCATCGCGGCCACGCCGCCAGGCGCGGGCAGGCCGCCGACAGGTCGGCGGAGGCGTCCACGCGCTCGCCGCGCCTGGCCTTCGGCGCCGTCACGAACCTGTGCGACGCCACCTCGGCGCTCACCGTCGAGGGCGACCTGCCCAGCTCCCTCGCGATCTCCCTGCACGACGCCCTGCGCTCCAGCATCCTCTGGACCGTGTCCCGCTCGTGCCTCGTGAGCCTTCCGTAGGCCCTCGGGACCGCCCTTGCGGAGCCGCTCTTCTTCTTTCCGGACATGCCGTCCTCCGAT
>NZ_JBQKHC010000051.1:0-916 GCF_052118485.1 Collinsella sp. LCP21S3_C7
CTAAAAAAATTGCGTGCCCTGGTCGAGAGGGACGGACTCTGACCAGGGCGAAGGTCGAGGCCGTGAGCGCCCTGCGCGAAGAGGGGTACGGGCTGGGGTGCCTGCTGGAGTGCGCCGGCCTGGCGAGGTCGAGCTACTACTACGCGCTGTCGCACCCGAAGGCTCCCACCAGGCCCGAGCTCTGGGAGGCCGCCGCCGAGATATTCTCGCGCACGGCCAACGGGTGCGGCCACAGGCAGATCGCCATGTGCCTGCGCGCCGAGCAGGGCGTGCGCATAGCCTACAAGACCGTGCTGAAGATGATGCGCGAGATGGGCATCAGCTGCGGGATCCGCCGCGAGACCGACTACCACAGGTACAACTCGTACAGGGGCAAGGTCGGAAAGACCTTCGAGAACGTCATCGGGCGCGACTTCGCCGCCGACGGGCCGTGGGAAAAGATGGGCACCGACGTCACCGAGTTCAAACAGCCCTGGGGCAAGGCCTACTTCGCGCCGGTCTACGACTTCGGCAGCAAGGAGATCGTCGCCTGGTCCACGTCGCTGCACCCCAACATGGCTCAGCAGCACGAGCTGCTCGACCAGCTCGTGTCCAAGAAGCCCAAGGGCTCCAGGCCGATCCTGCACTCGGACATGGGCTGGCAGTACCAGCAGGCCGGTTGGTGCAGACGGTTGGAGGAGGCCGGCGTGGTGCAGAGCATGTCCCGGAAGGGCAACTGCATCGACAACGGCGCGACGGAGCAGGTGTTCGGCCACATCAAGGACGAGTTCTTCCGCGGAAGGACGTGGCCGGACTTCGAGTCCTTCAAGGCGGACCTCGACGACTTCGTGGTCCATTGGAACACGAGGAGGCGCCAGGTTAAACTGAAGGGACTGACCCCGGAGGAGTTCCGGAGACAGTCCCTTGCGGCGTAGTT
>NZ_JBQKHC010000052.1:0-889 GCF_052118485.1 Collinsella sp. LCP21S3_C7
GCGTCCGGGCGCTCGCCCGCCCGCCAGGCGACGATCGAGGAGTCGAAGCAGTCCCTGATGGCGGACAGGTACACCTTGCGGCCCGTCGGCAGCCTGAACTCGGTTATGTCGGTGAGCCACAGGAAGTTCGGCAGGGCCGAGCGGAAGTCGCGGCGCACGAGGTTCGGCGGGGCGGGGGTCACCTCGCCGCCGTAGGAGCTGTAGGCGCCGGCCCTCCTCCTCATCCACCTCGGGACGAGCCCCTCCTCGCGCATGATGCGCCGGACGACCTTCTCGGAGACGCGCACGGGGTCGTCGAGCTCGCGGAGCCTGCGCACCACGAACCGGTAGCCGCGCGCGCCGTCGCCGTCCTCCAGGAACACCCGCCGCACGACGTCCCTCAGCGGCGCCAGGCGGTCCGGCCTGGCGATCGCGCGGCGCTGGTAGTCATAGGAGCTCCTCGATATCCTCAAGAAGCCGGTGAGTTCTCTCAAGGACCACTTCCCCGCAGGCCTCAGGCGGTCTATCACCAGGGTCTTCTCCCTGTTCGACATCCCGTCGAGGCTCTCGGCTTTTAAAACGTCCTGCACCGCCCTCAGCACCGCGTTCTCGAGCCTGAGCCGCTCGATCAGGGCGTCCTTGTCCTCCGGGTCGATGTCGGGGTAGTCGGGGCCGTCCCCGACGAGTCGCGGCAGGTCCATTCCTCCACCGGCCCTTCCCGCGGGCTTGCGCACGTCCCTGATCCAGCGCCAGACGGACGTCTTGCCGGGCCCGCCGAGTATCTCGGTTATCTCCATGACGGTGAGCCCGGCGCCGCGAAGCGCCCTGGCCCTCTCCACCATTCTCCTACTGTATGCCATGCGGACTCCGTTCCGGACCTCAACGGTCCAACTTTTTGTCCGCAGTCCCG
>NZ_JBQKHC010000053.1:0-769 GCF_052118485.1 Collinsella sp. LCP21S3_C7
TTTAAAGGCTTTAGCCTGTGCGGGGCGCACAGCGCGCCGCATCAGAAACCACCCGCTATGCGGGTGGGGCCAAACGGCTTTACAAAGCCGCCCCCTCGCCGGACACTTGCGATTGTTCAGGCCGCAAGGAATCCGAGTCGAGAGGGCGGTGGTGGCGTATGGCCCAGAAGGCCTACAGCCTGTCGCACACGAAGTGGATGTGCAAGTACCACGTCGTGTTCACGCCGAAGTATAGGCGCAAAGTCATCTACAACCAAATAAGGTCCGACCTTGGGGAGATCTTCAGGAAGCTCTGCCAGTACAAGGGGATAGAGATCATCGAGGGGCACCTGATGCCCGACCACGTCCACATGCTGCTGGCGATACCGCCGAAGTACAGCGTGTCGAGCGTGATGGGCTACCTGAAGGGGAAGAGCTCGCTGATGATATTCGACAGGCACGCGAACATGAAGTACAAGTTCGGCAACAGGAGGTTCTGGGCCGAGGGCTACTACGTGTCCACCGTCGGCCTGAACGAGGCCACGATCGCGAAGTACATCCGGGAGCAGGAGAAGGCCGACATCGCGCTCGACCGGCTGAGCGTCAAGGAGTACGAGGACCCCTTCGGCAGGGGGCCGGGGCGTAAATAGCGCCGGTTTGACCGGCCCGCCACGGGTCAATCTGCAGTGCGGCCCGAACCCCGTGAGGGCCGGCGCCTTTAGACGCGTGCCGGAAATCCAAGGGTTATACCCTAAGAGCAAACCACCCCTTTTAGGGGTGGTTTTGATTT
>NZ_JBQKHC010000054.1:0-710 GCF_052118485.1 Collinsella sp. LCP21S3_C7
CCGGTCCCGTTCCGAACCCGGAAGCTAAGCCCCATCGCGCCGAGAGTACTGCGGGGCCAGCCCGTGGGAGGCCAGGGCGCCGCTGACCGGTGGACGGCACCGAGCCGTGCGATTGGACTGAGAAGGGGGAGGCCTCGCGGCCTCCCCCTTTTTTGCGTTTGTATTGATCCGTGGCTCTAGATAGTTGATTTCTTTATTCTGAAGTCGCAATAGCATATGAAGTGGGTTGATTCTTTTCGAGGCCTGTTTTTGGGACTCGTTCTTTACAGTCCGCACTTAGGAACGCTCCTTTGGCTGGTTGCGTATTTCCTAGATGGATCTGCCAATTTAGATTCCAAATCAATCTTTTCTCGCGTTTCACGTCTTTCGGCTAGGATTGCACACTAATGGGGCTCCAGCGCTGTCTGGCGGGGTCCTTTGTCGCGTAATGGCTTTATAAGGGGAACCGTCGCAATCTATCTCCTAGGTGCTATTTAATTCTGGTTTGGGTATATAACCGATACGTATACATCGGACAGCATGAACACCGAGGTCATACGGTCTGTCTGAGATATATGTTCGTCGATTAGACCCTGTCGGATTCCAGGGCCCTCTGGTTCATTTGTGAACAAAATATGGAGTGCGGGATTCCCGCCCCGCGGGCCCCTCCGGTCTGGCAATATATCTCCTTGCCGCGCGGCCCGGTCGAACCGGGAACCGGCGCAGGCGTG
>NZ_JBQKHC010000055.1:0-704 GCF_052118485.1 Collinsella sp. LCP21S3_C7
GAGGCGGGCAGGATGGTACGCGGCGAGGTCACGGAATCGAGGCTGTTCTCGCAGTTCAGGGCCCACTACCGCTTCGAGAGCCGGTACTGCAACCCCTATTCGGGAAACGAGAAGGGCTCCGTCGAGAACGCCGTGGGGTTCCTCCGGCGCAACCTCCTCGTCCCCGTGCCGGCGTTCGGCACGCTCCCCGAGCTCAACGCGTTCCTCGCCGAGGGATGCGCGAGGATCAACGCGGAGTCGCGCTGCCGCGACGGCAGGCCGCACGGGGAGGCCTACCGGGAGGACCTCGCCGCCATGCGCGCCCTTCCCGGCGTGGAGTTCGACGCGGTGAGGTGGATCACCGCCCGCGCCGACAAGCGCGGCTACGTCGAGGCCGACGGGCGCGAGTACGTCGCCGGGCCCGCCTGGCACGGGCGGAGCCTGCTCGTCGGCATGCGCGCGACGACGGTGGAGATCCTCGCCGACCGCGGCCGCCGGGTCGCCGTCCTCCCCAGGGCCTTCGGGGAGGGCCCCGCGGTCCGGAACCCCCTCTCGCTCGTGCCCGCCATCATCGCCAGGCCGAGGGCCTTCGGGGAGTCGACGATCAGGCGCGACATGCCGCCGGGGCTCGTCGAGGGGATCGACCGGATGGACTCCGCCGGCAGGAGGCGCACGCTCAGGTCGATCGGCCGGGCGAGCGAGTCCTCGGGCTTCGAGGCGGCATG
>NZ_JBQKHC010000056.1:0-702 GCF_052118485.1 Collinsella sp. LCP21S3_C7
GAGGAGGACTGGGAAGACGTCCAGGTCCTGGGATGGATGTACCAGTACTACAACTCCGAGGTCAAGGACGCCTTCTTCGCCTCCAAGGCCAAGGAGACCCCCGACACCATAGGCCCGGCCACCCAGCTGTTCACGCCCGACTGGATCGTGCGCTACATGGTGCAGAACTCGCTGGGGCGCCTGTGGATGCTCAACAACCCCGCGAGCCCCCTGCGCGACGAGATGGAGTACTACATCGAGCCCGACGAGGCACACGAGGACTTCATCAGGATCGCCGGCCCCGAGGACATCTCGCTTTGCGACCCGGCGTGCGGCTCGGGCCACATCCTGGTCTACGCCTTCGAGCTGCTGGCCAAGATGTACCTGGAGCGCGGCTACCGCGAGCGCGAGATCCCCGGGCTCGTCCTGTCCAGGAACCTGCACGGCATGGAGATCGACCCCCGCGCCGCCCAGATCGCGCGCCTGGCGCTGGCCATGTGCGCCCGCGAGCTGGACCGCCGCTTCTTCGGCCGCGGCGTGCAGGCCGACATCGCCGTGCTCGCCCCCGTGGCGCTGGGGGAGGGCGATATCCCGCACGGCAGCGCGCTCGAGAAGAGGAAGGACCTCGTCGACGCCCTGGCGCACCTGAACGAGGCGGGCTCCCTGCTCGCCCCGGGAAAGGACGACCTCGCCGCGATCCGCGAGGCGATAGAGCTCACCGGC
>NZ_JBQKHC010000057.1:0-698 GCF_052118485.1 Collinsella sp. LCP21S3_C7
TATCTATAGAATCGGTAGGGGAGCTTCCCATGGGCGGAGAAGCCGGAGGGCGACCGACGGTGGAGCGCATGGGAGTGAGAATGCTGGCATGAGTAGCGAGAGACGAGAGAGTAACTCGTCCGCCGTGAACCCGAGGTTTCCTGGGCAAGGCTAATCCTCCCAGGGTCAGTCGGGGGCTAAGGCGAGGCCGGCAGGCGTAGCCGACGCGCAGCAGGCAGACATTCCTGCACCGCGCACGCGGCGCTACGACCGACGGGGCGACGGATGGGGGTGGCTCGGCGGGGTTCTGGACGTCCCCGTGATGGAGCGCGGCCCGCGGACCAGGGAAATCCGGTCCGCATCGAGGGCGAGGCTCCGGACGAAGCACTTAAGCGAAGCGAGTGAGCCCGAGGTCCCTAGAAAAACCCCTAGGCAGGCGCGTGCGCGCCCGTACCGCAAACCGACACAGGTGGGTGGGTAGAACATACCGAGGCGATCGGGTCAACCATGGTCAAGGAACTCGGCACAATGGCCCCGTAACTTCGGGAGAAGGGGTGCCCGCGCGTACGTGAACGGACTTGCTCCGGGAGCGGAGGCGGGCCGCAGTGGAGAGGCCCAAGCGACTGTTTACCAAAAACACAGGACTCTGCAGAAGCCGCAAGGCGACGTATAGGGTCTGACGCCTGCCCGGTGCCGGAAGGTCACGCGGAGGAGTTAGC
>NZ_JBQKHC010000058.1:0-670 GCF_052118485.1 Collinsella sp. LCP21S3_C7
GGGCTCGTCCGGGCGCTCGGCGAGGTCTTCCAGGGCGCCGCGTGGCAGCGCTGCGCGGTCCACCTCATGCGCGACTGCATGCGCGAGGCCGGCTCCTGGCAGCTCAGGCGCCGCGTGGGCAGGATCGTGTCGCAGGTGTTCCGCGGGCGCGACGCCGCCACCGTGACGGCCATGTACCACGCGGCGTGCGACATGCTGGCGGGGTGCTGCCCCAGGGCGGCGGCGGTGCTGGAGGAGGCCGAGCCCGACGCGCTGGCCTACCTCGACTTCCCGCCGACCCACTGGAAGCGCCTGCGCACCAACAACGTGCAGGAGAGGACCAACCGGGAGATAAAGCGCAGGTCGCGCGTCGTGCAGGTGTTCCCCTCCACAGGGTCGCTGGTGCGGCTCGCGGGCGCGGTCATGTGCGAGCAGGACGAGATATGGCAGGAGTCCAGGTACTTCTCGGAGGCGAGGATGAACGAGCTCTACGACGACGGTCGCACCCGGGGGACCGACGGTCCCGTCGATTGGGCGCGGCTCGAGGCGGAGGCAAGGAAGATGCTCGAGTCCGGCCTCGAGCTTGCGGACAGGGTCGAGGCGGCATAGGATATCAACCGTATTCCAGATTCTGGGACGCCGGGCCGACTCGCTTCGGATCGGGCACTACACCAACTTTCTCGACACTACC
>NZ_JBQKHC010000059.1:0-658 GCF_052118485.1 Collinsella sp. LCP21S3_C7
GAGTGCGGGAGCGTCGCGACCAGCAGCTTGAGGTCGAGGGTCCTCCCGCCGACCGCGGCGCGGAAGTTCCCGAAATCGACCTGGCAGGTGCCGGGCGCCCACTCGAGCTCGAGGTACCCCTCTCCGCCCGCCGCCGCCCGGGCGAGCCTGAGCTCGCGGACGAACCTCTGCACGGTGGAGTACGAGCCGCCGTAGCCGCGCTCGGCGACGAGCCTGTCGTAGATCCGCCTGGCGGTGTGGCGCTGCTTCCTCGGGGCCCCGAGGTCGGCCTCGAGAACGCCCGCGACCCATTCCTCGTTGCCCTCGAGCGCGGGCCTGCCCCTCCTCCGGGGCATCGGCGCGGCGGGCGACATGTCCTCCATGTCGGCGTACTTCGCCACGGTGTTCCGGCTCACGTGGAGCACTCGGGCGATCTCGGACCTCGAGCGCCCGGCGGCATCCATCGACCGTATATCATTCACTGTGTCCAGGGGCACGGTCATCTCCTCCATCCTTCCCGGGCGGGCTCGCCAAAGTAACCGCCCGGGGAAACCATACGGCGAGGGCCGCGCCCCCGGTCCCCGGGGCGCGGCCCTCTTGCTTAAACTGCTCAATTTTTCGTGCTCACGGTGCTCATTTCCCAGTGATCACTCGGACCACTTCTTAGTGAACATCAACA
>NZ_JBQKHC010000060.1:0-648 GCF_052118485.1 Collinsella sp. LCP21S3_C7
CGAAGAGCCCGATCGCCGCCTTCCTGGCCTCGATGTCGTGCTTCACCCTCAAGTCGACACGCATAAAAAGCCTCCCATTTCTCATGTCCAAGAAATGGGAGGCAGTTCACGGGAGCTTTAAAGTCAATTGGTGCGGCGTATAGGATTCCGCGCATCCGCTTCGCGGATCCGCACCGGCTTCGCCCGCCTGCCGGCGCGCTCGCCCGCTCGCTAAAAACGCTTCGCGTTTTCTTTACGCTCGCGCCTCGACCGAGGTTCGAATCCGTGCATGGCTTCCAAAAAAGAAAAGCCCCCGTTGCCGGGAGCTTTAAAGTCAATTGGTGCGGCGTATAGGATTCGAACCTATGACGTTCTGATTCGTAGTCAGACCCTCTATCCAGCTGAGGTAACGCCGCAACGCACGGATTATTATGCACGCGAGGCCCCGACGGGTCAAGCGACAATTTGAAAAAATTTTACGATGTGATGATTATGCTGCTCGCGCCTCGACCGAGGTCCGAATCCGTGCATGGCTTCCAAAAAAGAAAAGCCCCCGTCGCCGGAGGCTTCAAGTTCGATTGGTGCGGCGTATAGGATTCCGCGCATCCGCTTCGCGGATCCGCACCGGCTTCGCCCGCCTGCCGGCGCGCTCGCCCGCTCGCTAAAAAC
>NZ_JBQKHC010000061.1:0-605 GCF_052118485.1 Collinsella sp. LCP21S3_C7
TTTCGGATTGCCTCGAGGGCCTTCTTGCGCTTGGCATCGCTGCCGTTGATGTCGACGAGGCGCACATAGGCGCCCTCGCATGCCGCGCGGCCGTTGTAGACGACGTCGGCCGTGACGTTGACGACCTCGCCGCCGATGGCATCGAACGCGCGAGGGCCCAGGTGCAGCATGGACAGGATCGACTTGCCCTCGATGAGCGAGGAGCGCATCTTCTCGAAGCTGCCCAGGAACATCCAGCTCTGCATGGTGATCATTGCCGCGTAGCCGCGGTCCTTCGCCAGGTTGAACCCGCGCTCGATGAAGCACGTGCACAGGTCGCTCTTGACGTCGGGGTAGTTCTTCTTGACCCACCTGGACATGAAGGGGCCGAAGCTGGAGCTGCCCATGTAGGGCGGGTTGGCCACCACGCAGTCGTGGCGGCGGGCCAGGGTCTCGCAGGTGGAAAGGGCACTCTGGAGCTTCTCCCTGGAGCTGCTGCCGAACAGGCCGCCGTCGCCGGTGAGCTCTATCGCCTCGCGGATCGCGGCGAGGTCGTCCTTTCCCGGGGCGAGCAGGGAGCCCGCCTCGTTCAGGTGCGCCAGGGCGTCGACGAGGTCCTTCCTCTT
>NZ_JBQKHC010000062.1:0-601 GCF_052118485.1 Collinsella sp. LCP21S3_C7
GCCGTGACCGGAATCGGTGAAAATACGTTAGCGCAACCGGTGAAACCGCCTTTGCGCGAACGGCGCGCCTGTTTAGCGAAACTGGTGAAAAATAGATTGACGCTAACATCGGCGGGCTACGACGGCATGACGAACTTGGAGCTCAGGCAGAAGGTAGGCTACAGGCCGCGCAAGCGCGCCGCCGGCCGGGCGGCCACGCGCCACTCCGCCCGCAGGTCGCATGCCGCGTTCCTCGCCCTCGGGGAGGACGCGTGCGCCGCGGCCTGGGAGATGGACACCGTCGAGGGGGCCCGGGAGGACTCGGCCTGCCTGCTCACGCTGCTCCACCGCCCCAGCAGGCTCCAGCTGGCGCTCCTGCTCGAAGCGAAGGACTCGGCGAGCGTGGAGGCGGCGCTGGAGGGCGTGCGCTCGGTGCTGGGCGCCGACGGCATGGGGAGGGTCTTCCGCGCCGTCCTCACCGACAACGGCGCCGAGTTCTCCGACGAGGCGGCGATCGCGGCGCTGCTCGGCGAGGGGCCGGGCGAGACGAGGCTGTTCTACTGCGACCCCGGGCGCAGCGACCAGAAGGGCGCCTGCGAGCGCAACCACGTCGAGATCAGGA
>NZ_JBQKHC010000063.1:0-582 GCF_052118485.1 Collinsella sp. LCP21S3_C7
GATCGCGTCGAAAATGTTGGTGTAAGGGTGACACCCTAGCGCTCGTTTAACGAAGAACGGCCTTCGTCCTAGAATCTGAAATCACCACAACAACAGGTTCTAGGAAAGGACGAAGACCGCTATGGAAATCTTATCAGACCCGACGCCGGACATGCTCGCTGTGCCCCGTTTCGACGACGGCGCCATCGATATGCAGGAGCTGCTTCGCAGACTCGCCGAGCAGGTCGTGAACGCCGTGATGGACGCCGAGGCCGACCAGCTCTGCGGTGGCGGGGCGAACAGCCGAAACGGCTACCGCGAGAGGTCGCTCGCCACCTGCGTCGGCACGCTGACGCTGCGCATCCCCAAGCTGCGCTCCGGCAGCTTCTTCCCGGAGGACGTGCTCGAGCGCTACCAGCGCGTCGACCGCGCCCTCGTTGCCGCCGTCGCCGAGATGTACGCCACGGGCACGAGCACCCGCAAGGTGCAGAGGGTGGCCGAGAAGATGGGCGTCTCCAGGCTCTCGAAGGACCAGGTGAGCGCCATCGCCTCGAGCCTGGACGCAGACATCGAGGACCTATGCGGAAGGCCGCTCGGCGGCTC
>NZ_JBQKHC010000064.1:0-577 GCF_052118485.1 Collinsella sp. LCP21S3_C7
ACCAGCTGCCTTATCCACCTCGCGCCGTCGGCGGTCACCACCTCTATGGCGCGCCTCTGCTCGCGCGTGAGCTCGTCGAGGAACAGGTTGAGCACGTCCTTGCCGGTGCCCTCGTGCGCCCAGATGAGGCAGCCGCGGTCGTGGTCGACGACCACCGTGACGTACTTGTGGCCCTTCTTGTACGACGTCTCGTCGATGCCGATGCGGCGCACGCCGTCGAACCTCGAGGCGCCGCGCGCGGCCTCCAGCTCGGCGTAGACGCGCCTGCACACGCCGCCCACGCTGTGCCACTCGACGCGGGCGAGCTCGGAGACCGCCGAGGCGGTGCAGCGGACCGCCAGCCACGCCACCCAGTCCTCGAAGTCGCGCGTGAAGCGCGCCCCGTGCCGCGCCCAGGGGACGGCCTCGGTGCGCACGCCGTGCTCCGGGCAGCGCACCCTGCAGGGCGCGTACTCCAGGTAGCAGGCCGAGCGCGCCAGGTCCATCGCCCTCCACAGCCTGGGGGCCCCGCGGTTCGCCATGTCGTAGAAGTCGCAGGCCCTGCCGCATACGGGGCAGCGGCGCTGCTCGCGCTTGT
>NZ_JBQKHC010000065.1:0-567 GCF_052118485.1 Collinsella sp. LCP21S3_C7
CAAAACAGTCCGGCGGGTTCAAATTTTTCCCAAGCGCGGTGAGATGCCGCGCTCTCGTTCTCTGCCGTGAGATGCGGCAAAGGAGGCTCCAGAATCATGGCGAAAGGTGCTCGTATCCGCTCTGGGCCTATGCCGGACGAGAACTCTGCACGGTCTGATGCTCGCGGCTACAGGCTGGAGGATTTGCCAGCGTCCGGCTATGACGGCCCGGTGCCCGACTTTCCACTGCCCAACGTGACTGATCGTGAGTCTGAGGTATGGGAGTGGGCGCGGCGGACTCCGCAGGCGTGCGCGTGGTCGATGGACGTGTCGGGGTGGCTGGTGCGTTCGGTGGCGATGTGGACTCGGCTGTCTGTCCGGTGTGAGGACGCCACCGTGTCGGCCCCGGTGCTGGGGCAGTTGCATCGTTTCGCTGAGCACATCGGCTTGACGCCTGCTGGTTTGGCAGCTCTGGGGTGGAAGATCACAACCCGCACCGCCTCGTCAGTCGAGGCTGAGGCTGCGACGCCGAAGCGGTCTCGCGGCTCGAAGCTGAGAGCGATCAATGGCGGCCTCGCTTCCTGACGA
>NZ_JBQKHC010000066.1:0-529 GCF_052118485.1 Collinsella sp. LCP21S3_C7
AGGCCGCTCCACCCGGTGAACTCGCCGCCGTAGGCGAGCAGGCGGTTCAGGAAGCGGTTGGCCGACTCGTCCTTGCCCTTGGTCTGCGGCGAGCGCGGCGCGCAGAGCCTGAGCTCGAAGCCGGCCTCCCGCGCGAACCGCCACGCCCTCTCCTGCCTGGTCCTCCTGCGGCCCGAGACGGTCACCAGGCACGACATGTTGTCCGTGATGCACTCCTCCGGGACGCCGCCGAGGCGGGTGAAGGTGGCGAGCAGGCAGGACAGCAGGTCGTCGAGCGTGCGGCTCCTGACCGGTATGAAGCGGTGCTTCCGGGAGTAGCCGAGCGTCGCGGTGAACACGCTGAACTCGAAGACCTCGCCCTCCGAGTCGACGAGCCTCATGCCCTCCTTCCAGTCGAACTGCAGCTGCCTGCCCGGGGGCGTCTCGAACCGCGGGTGCGGCTCGCGGCCGCCCGCGCCCCCGAAGGGCACGTCGCGGGCCCGGCACCAGGCGGTGAAGGCGCCGTACCCGGGCAGCCCCTCCCCGCGGC
>NZ_JBQKHC010000067.1:0-467 GCF_052118485.1 Collinsella sp. LCP21S3_C7
TCCTGACCTCCCGGGCGGCGACCTCGACGCGCGTCATCTCCTCGAGGGCGGAGGCGAAGCCCCGCTCGCCCGCGGCGACCATCCTCACGTAGTCGGGCAGGGACGCCGCCATCTCGTGCAGCCCGAGCGCGGAGAGGTTCGCCTGCGCCCTGATCGAGGGGCTGCCCTCCGCGACGGCGCCCATCACGCCCCTCCGAGCGAGTCGAGCAGCGCGAGGTTGGCGCGCGCGGCCTCGGCGATGTCCGCGTCGGCCAGGCCCCGCTTCCCCTCGAGGGCCTGCCCGTAGTGGTCGGGGTCGTAGTTGATGGGCCTCGACGGCCCGGACGCGGCGTCGTGGACGGCGACCTCCTCGCCGGCCATCCTCACCACGACCTGGCCGCCGGGCATCGCCACGACGCTCACGCGCCGGCCGATGCAGCGCCTGGGCACGGACCACTCCCTGCCGGCGGCCCTGACGAGCATGGTCG
>NZ_JBQKHC010000068.1:0-458 GCF_052118485.1 Collinsella sp. LCP21S3_C7
CTCGTTTCCCGAATAGGGGTTGCAGTACCGGCTCTCGAAGCGGTAGTGGGCCCTGAACTGCGAGAACAGCCTCGATTCCGTGACCTCGCCGCGTACCATCCTGCCCGCCTCGGTGGCGTTGTCGAGCACCATCGCAGCCGGGGCGCGGCCCCAGCGGCGGAAGATCTCGAGCAGCCCGGCGCACAGGCACTCCGACCTCTGCGACATGAGGGCGACGCACTGCCGGTCGTTCGAGTGTGTTAGCGTCAATCTATTTTTCACCAGTTTCGCTAAACAGGCGCGCCGTTTGCGCAAAGGCGGTTTCACCGGTTGCGCTAACGTATTTTCACCGATTCCGGTCACGGCTCGACGGGGCCGTCCCTCGGCAGGTCCTTCAGCCTGTAGGACCTGCCGGTTATCTTGACCAGGTGGCAGTGGTGGCACACCCTGTCCGCGATCGCGCTCGCCGCCACGTCGTC
>NZ_JBQKHC010000069.1:0-450 GCF_052118485.1 Collinsella sp. LCP21S3_C7
CCGCAGGCGGCGGCGATCTCGGAGCCGCCGATCCGCCAGCGCCGCGCCTCATGCCACTCGGGCGTGTTCGGCGGGTAGGTGCAGAGTAGGGTCACAGTCCCGCCTCCCACCATGCAGCGGAGTCGAGGATCTCGCCGCAGTCGCCGCAGACCCGCCACGCATTGCAGCCGTAGGTCTCCACGTCGATCTCGCCGTCGTGGGGGCAGGCGTCCGGCTCAATACAGGCGCTCATGACCGGACCTCCGTCCCGAGCCGCAGCCCGACGCAGATCATGCCGATGGACAGCAGGACCGCGATGACGGGCACGATGATGTCGAGCACGATGCGGCGGGTCATGCTGCACCGCCCTCGATCAGCTCACCGTCGATAGTGACCGCCCGGCACGGGGTGACGACACGAGGCGCTTTCGCCTTGGGGGTGTCGCCGGTCCACTCCGGCTTGACGTCGGTC
>NZ_JBQKHC010000070.1:0-401 GCF_052118485.1 Collinsella sp. LCP21S3_C7
GGCGACGGAGTTGACGCCGAAGGACCAGGCGGCCATGTTGGCGAACAGGGTGATCAGGAAGGCGATGCAGATGACCTTGAAGAGCACGGAATCGCCCACCATGGTCTGGACTGCGACGATCATGCCGTAGTCGGGGTCGATGGAGTCGGCCGGGATGGCGGCGCCGATGCCGAAGCCAGCGAACAGGTAGATGGCGCCAATGGTCAGGCCGCCCAGGATGATGGACTTCGGAATGTCGTGGGTCGGGTTCTCCATGTCCTTGGCGAAGGTGCAGATGACCTCGAAGCCCGTGAAGTTGAAGATGATGATGGACAGGTAGCCCAGGGCGTTGGTGTTGGTGAGCTCGGGCAGGAAGGTGGCGGCGGACATGTCGTTCGCGAAACCGTTCTCCATGGCATACC
>NZ_JBQKHC010000071.1:0-342 GCF_052118485.1 Collinsella sp. LCP21S3_C7
CAAGGCGGACCTCGACGACTTCGTGGTCCATTGGAACACGAGGAGGCGCCAGGTTAAACTGAAGGGACTGACCCCGGAGGAGTTCCGGAGACAGTCCCTTGCGGCGTAGTTTTTATTTAAGCCGTCCAAGTTTTGGGGTGCAGTTCACCGGCGACGGGGGCTTTTCTTTTTTGGAAGCCATGCACGGATTCGAACCTCGGTCGAGGCGCGAGCGTAAAGAAAACGCGGAGCGTTTTTAGCGAGCGGGCGAGCGCGCCGGCAGGCGGGCGAAGCCGGTGCGGATCCGCGAAGCGGATGCGCGGAATCCTATACGCCGCACCAATCGAACTTGAAGCCTCCGGC
>NZ_JBQKHC010000072.1:0-327 GCF_052118485.1 Collinsella sp. LCP21S3_C7
GCCCAGCTCAGCGGGCGAAAACAACGATCTGGAACTGAAACGGCCCCGGGAGGGGCCGTTTCCGCGTCATCCGCCTATGATTGCTAAGCCAAATTCAGACAACCGAAGAGGCGTGACGCATGAAGAGTCTACTACTTCTCGCCCTCGGTCTGGCCCGCACGGTCGTCCTGGGCGCGCGCATCGAGGCCGAGCGCATCGTCGTGAGCGTCCGGCCCCACAAGCGCGAGCAGCGCCGCTGCCCCGTATGCGGCAGGGCCTGCGACTTCTACGACATGGCGAACCGCGGGGCCCCCAGGCTGTGGAGGGCGATGGACCTGGCGCGCTCGG
>NZ_JBQKHC010000073.1:0-326 GCF_052118485.1 Collinsella sp. LCP21S3_C7
CCCCGCTAACGTACTTTCACCAACTGCGCTAACGGAACTATGCTCCGATCGGGTATCCGACCCGGGAGGAGCGGGATATGGAGCGAAACGTAATGGGAGAGCTGAACGTCTACAGGGGGTCCGGCGCGAAGCCGAACTTCAGCGAGATCGCGAGGAGGCACGGCATGGACCGGCACACGGTCGCCAAGTACTGGCGGGAGGGCGAGTCCGCCGCCGACGGCAGGTCCGCGAGGGGCAGCGCCTTCGACCCGCTCGAGGAGGTGATCCGCTCGAAGGCCCAGCTGCCCGGGATGACCAAGATGGCCGTCTACGCGTTCCTGCGCGAG
>NZ_JBQKHC010000074.1:0-314 GCF_052118485.1 Collinsella sp. LCP21S3_C7
CCTCGAGCGCCCTGACCTCCTCGGGCGGCAGCTCGCCTTTGGCAGGCCTGCCGCGCTTGCCCTCGGGCCTGGGCCTGGCGGCCCTGGCGGCGGCCCTGGCGGCGTTCCACTCCTCGCAGCGCACGGCGTCGAGCGCGTCGTTCATCCACTGGACCACGTGGAAGGGGTCCATGACCCACCTCGCGTTGGGGCAGCGGCGCTTGACCAGCTGCCTTATCCACCTCGCGCCGTCGGCGGTCACCACCTCTATGGCGCGCCTCTGCTCGCGCGTGAGCTCGTCGAGGAACAGGTTGAGCACGTCCTTGCCGGTGCCC
>NZ_JBQKHC010000075.1:0-300 GCF_052118485.1 Collinsella sp. LCP21S3_C7
ACGACCCTGCGGGCCAGCTCCTCGCTAGCGGCCATCGGCGACCGCCCCCTTCAGGAACCCGTCGTAGACCGACAGGTCGGCCCCGCCGGCCCCGCCGCCGCCTCCCGCGATACGCCTCGCCAGAACGTCGACCGTGGCGTCGTCGGGGACGCGGCCGCCCTCGACGACCCTGAGCGCCGCCTCGCATGCCGTGTTAGCGTCAATCTATTTTTCACCAGTTTCGCTAAACAGGCGCGCCGTTTGCGCAAAGGCGGTTTCACCGGTTGCGCTAACGTATTTTCACCGATTCCGGTCACGGCT